>JBMZDT010000008.1:0-15790 GCA_049614505.1 Leucothrix sp. | reverse complement strand
GTGACCTCTACTTGGTACTCAGTCACCATCGCAAGGTTGCCAAAGTCAGGTTGGCCCTTTAGTTTTTTCTTAACCACATAATTAAGGCGGTCACCTTTATTACTAATCGCACCTGCAAACAACACGCTGTCAGTTGCCTGCTTGATTTTGTATTTTTTAAGCCGCGCTTTCATTTTAGCTTGATTCGCTTGCCAATATGCCGCGAAACTTTGAATACCCGTGGTTGACTCAGGCTCACTCTGGTATTTGTGCTGCCATAAGATTTTATCCGTTACCAAATCTTGTATGTAAACATTCAAGAAATAAGCACCCACCGCTTCATCCGGTGGCTCTACGGCATACGCCAGTTTGCCATCTTTTGACCAACCCAGCGGATAGAAAACTGCATCTAAAATCTCAACGCCTGCGGGACCTTGCAGCAAATTACTAAAGCGATTGCGAACCACTTCGCTTAACAGCAATGGTCTAGGGATATCAATTGTAGGCACACTGCTACCTGTTTCAAGCGCGACCGGAATAGTCGCACCAGCCGTGTCTTGTACCACTCCCTTAGCATCGGTTACGAGCTCAGCTACTTCAGCGACATCATCAACGCCGGGTATATTCAGTTTGACTGTTTCAGCCTTATTCGGTGGTGGGGGATCTTCGCTACAGCCTGTCATTAATAATAGGGACAGGGCTATCACACTGAGTCGAAATGGGGGCATCAAACTCTCCTTGATATGATGGTTTTACAGATATTAACTGATCTATTGGTTAAGATTAACTACTTAAGCATAAATCTATCTATTGGAAGTATCATTAATGTCCTACAAAGTCACTATTTTACCTAGCAATCACGCATTTGAGATTGCGGATAATGAGACAGTGTTAGACGCAGCCTTGCGCAACGGCCTGATGTTTCCATACAGCTGCCGCGGCGGTTCATGTGGAACCTGCTTTGGCAAAGTGCTCGCAGGTGACATCGCTTTCCCAGACGGCTTACCGCTTGGCTTAATGGCTTCTGATCAGGCACAGGGCCAGGCGTTATTTTGCTGTGCCGTTGCTAAGTCAGATTTGACCATTGATGTGCGAGAAGTTCGCAGTCGTGATGAAGTTCGTGTTAAAACACTGCCCGCACAAGTTAAGTCGCTGAACAGGCTAGCCGCAGATGTCATGGAAGTGCGCCTAGCGCTACCCGCCAGTGAAAGCCTACCTTTTAGAGCAGGTCAGTATATTGATTTTTTATTGCGTCATCGTAAACGTCGGGCATTTTCTATTGCCAATGCACCTAACCAGGACGGGATACTAGAGTTGCATATTCGGCTAGTACCAGGCGGCGAATTTACTGAGAGGGTATTTAATCAATTTCAGATTAAATCACTGGTACGTATTGAAGCGCCGTTAGGGGATTTTTACATTCGTGAAGCATCTAATCGCCCATTGCTGATGATTGCTGGTGGCACAGGCTTTGCCCCAATTAAAGCCATGATCGAGCAACTACGACTTGAGCAAGATACTCGACCTATTCATTTATATTGGGGCGCAAGAACCCTCAATGATTTATATCATCAGTCATTAGCACAAAGCTGGATAACATCTGGGCAGTTCTATTTCACCCCTGTCCTATCACAGCCCACAGCAACCGACCGCTGGCAGGGTCGTCAGGGCTATGTCCACGAAGCAGTCGCAGCAGATTACCCTAACCTAACGGGTTTTGATGTCTATATCGCTGGCCCACCACAAATGATCGTTGCGGCACAAGCACAGTTCTTAAAGCAAGGATTGCCCCGCGAACAGCTATTTTGTGACGCTTTTGAATACGCACAAGACTAGCTTATCTCCCAACTAACTTTTCCAGTATCGGCGTTAGAATAGTTTCGATGGCGAGCGACATTTTATTGCCTGGCACAACAATGGTATTTCGACGTGACATAAATGAATGTTCAATCATATCGAGCAGGAAAGGGAAGTCGATATTGTACTTTGAGGGCCGCTGAAAACGTATCACCACCTTGCTTTCATCCAATGACGGAATGTCTCTGGATACAAATGGATTTGAAGTATCGACCATTGGGACACGTTGGAAATTCATATCAGTCAATGAAAACTGTGGCGTAATGTAGTTCACATAGTCAGGCATTCGTCGCAGTATAGTTTCAACAACTTGTTGCTCGTTGTACCCACGCTCAGCATGGTCTCGATGAATTTTTTGAATCCATTCTAAATTCACGCTGGGCACCACACCAATACCTAGGTCAACATAGTGTGTCACGTCAATGTCCTGCTCATGATCAACAACCATGCCATGTAAACCTTCATACAACAGCAGCTCAGTATCTTCAGCCATGTCTTCCCATGGCGTAAAATCACCAACGCTTAATGGCATATTTAAACGCTTGCTGTGCTCCTCAACCTGGTGCTTATTATGTAGGTAGTGTCGCTGCTTCGTTGTTCCCTGTTCACCATACTCCTTGAAGCAGTTTTGCAGTGCCTTAAAATCGTTTGCCTTAGGGCCGAAGTGACTCAGGCTATCGCCTCGCTCATCCGCATCTTCCACACCGTCTTTAAATTCTTCACGTGTCAGGCTGTGGAAACTATCCCCCTGAACGATGCCAGCGTAAATTTTTTCTCGTCGAAATATATTAACAAAGGCATCGCGAACATAAGAAGTCCCGGCACCTGATGAACCAGTGACCGCGACAACAGGGTGCTTAGCTGACATGAATGATTTGTCTCCAAAGTAAAAGGGGGATGATCTCTAAAATAGTCTATCAGCTTGCTTGAGAGGTAGGAAAAGATAAAAAGAGGTACTCACACCAATTTTAACTACGTACTGAGCATTATTTATCCTTATTGTGAGAGCCAAGTTTCAGAAAATCTGTACGATATCAAGCAAATTATTTTAATAATTTTATCTGAACAAGCCTTGACATAGACCCGTGTTAGTTATCCCAGACAGGCTGTGGATAACTCTGTTGATACTATCTGTTTAATTGATCTAAGTCATTGACTGAGCTATTAATTTTTTCCCTGCATGATTTTTAGACTTATTTGAAATAGCTAACTATATCAATAACTTAAAATTTTATTACAAAGGAAAAAGCTTAAACACTTTGCTAGGTGACCACAAATGATTCAATCAATAAACCATGTGAATAACTAATCTTACCAGTTCTGAATACTGGCTTAACAGCTATTTTATTCAGCAACAATTAAGACATAATTCAGCTTTACACCAGCAAAATTTCATGAGTGAAACTTGCAGTTTTTTAAGTTATCAAGTGACGCCAGAAAAAGTGATGTTAACGCCATTATAAAACTAACTTATTGTTTAGGCATTAATTTTGTAATTGCAAACACTTTTATTCACACAGGCTGTGGATAACTTTGTGGATTAGTTGGCGACAACTTGCTTCTAGCCTATAGAATCAAGGAGTTATGTGAATGGGGACAATTTAGACATAAAAATATTTAACAAATAAAAACAATGACTTATAAGTTTTATTTGGACTAGAGTATTGTTAATGAGACGTATATTAACACTTTGTTAAGCATCTCTCATGAATGTGAATAACTCAAATATGGGCTGTGAAAACAGGCAAGCACTATATCTTGTGCCTAGCCATCAAAACAGCACATTATTTAACGATTGATTGGATATGAAAGAAATGGCGAAACTTCGTGTACAATAACGCGATTTATCTAGAGTCTAAAGTCTCATGAGCGACGTGGCACCTGCTAAAACTTCGAATAATCGTGTTGGAATGATCAGTTTAGGCTGCCCAAAAGCCTTGGTTGACTCTGAGCGAATCGTCACCCAGCTGCGTATTGAAGGCTATGAAATTAGCCCTGATTATGAAGGTGCTGATGTTGTTGTTGTTAACACCTGTGGTTTTATCGACGCAGCCGTCGAAGAATCGTTAGATGCCATTGGTGAAGCACTAGAAGAAAATGGCAAGGTGATTGTGACAGGCTGTTTGGGTGCCGACTCCGAAAAAGTACTAGAAGCCCACCCTGGCGTGTTAGCGGTTAGTGGCCCGCATGCGTATGAAGAAGTCATGACTGCAGTGCGTGCAACCATTAGACCCCCACATGACCCTTTTGTTGACTTGGTTCCTCCTCAGGGCATTAAGTTAACGCCACGTCATTATGCTTATTTGAAGATTTCCGAAGGTTGTAACCACCGTTGTTCTTTTTGCATTATTCCATCGATGCGTGGAGATTTAGTCACCCGTTCAATCGGTGAAGTCATGCAAGAAGCGGAAAACTTAGCGAAAGCCGGTGTGAAAGAGTTACTAGTGGTTTCCCAAGATACCAGCGCTTATGGGGTTGATATTAAGTACCAAACCGGCTTTTGGAATGGTCGCCCAATAAAATCACACATTCAGCAGCTGTCAGAGGCGCTGGGTGAATTAGGTATTTGGGTACGCTTGCACTATGTCTACCCTTATCCGCATGTGGACAAACTCATCCCATTAATGGCCGATGGGAAAATCCTGCCTTACCTCGATATTCCTTTCCAGCATGCCAGCCACCGCATATTAAAAGACATGCGTCGCCCAGCGCACGCTGAAAAAGTATTAGACCGCTTGCAAGTGTGGCGTGACATCTGCCCAGATATCACTGTACGTAGTACATTTATTACAGGTTTCCCTGGAGAAACCGAAGAAGACTTTCAAACGTTATTAGACTTTATTAAAGAAGCGCGTTTAAATCGGGTCGGTTGCTTCACCTATTCACCTGTTGAAGGTGCTACCGCAAATGACTTGCCTAATCCTGTGCCTGATGACGAAAAGCAAGATCGTCTTGAACGGTTTATGGAAGTGCAAGCAGACATTAGTGCTGAGTTGTTATCAAAACACATTGGCAAACGCATGACCGTACTCACTGATGAATATGGTGATGATCTTACCATTGCTCGTAGCAAAATGGATGCGCCAGAAATTGACGGGGTAGTACAAATAGAAGGTGAGATGCTAGAACCAGGCCAGTTTGTTGAGGTCGATATTACGCATGCTGATGAGCATGACCTCTGGGGTAAATTGGTTGAACCAGCTTAAATAAGTTAAAACATAGTTAAAATAAATCGTGCGATTTGCACAGAACGATAGGGAAATGAAATGAAAAAGACACTAATTGCAGCCTGTGTTGCTGTAGCAATGACATCGGGTAGCGTGCTGGCTGAAGGAAAAAAACTGGTCTCTGAAGATGACCGCCTTAGTTACAGCCTAGGCATGCTGATTGGTGATCGAATCCTTAAACAGTATTCTGAAGATATCAATTATTACATTCTGCTTGAAGGAATGCGTGCCCAGCACCAAGGCACAGGTACGGCCATTACGATGGATGAAGCCCATATGTCCATGCAGGCTAGCGAAGAGAAAGCCGCTGCCGCTGCCGCTGAAAAGTCCAAAGAAGCTGCTGCTAAGGCGATTGCACTGGGTCAAGCGTTTATGTTGCAAAATAAATCTGTTGACGGCGTAATGACCACTGAAAGCGGCATTCAATATCAAGTGCTAACGGCAGCTGAAGGCGCTAAGCCAAAAGCCACTGATAAGGTTAAAGTACATTACAAAGGAACCACCATTGATGGCACCACCTTTGACAGCTCTTACGATCGTGGAGAGCCTGCCGAGTTTGGTTTAAATCAAGTGATTCCTGGTTGGACCGAAGGCGTTCAGCTCATGAGTGTTGGTAGCAAATACAAGTTTGTGATTCCTTCAAACCTCGCCTATGGCAACCAAGGTGCAGGTAGCAGTATTGGCCCAGGCGAAACACTCGTCTTTGAAGTCGAGCTATTGGATATTTTGAGCGACGAGAAAAAGTAATACATGCAGCGCATTGCGGCTAAATCGTCACAAGCTCAGGCAGCTTATGAACTTGTGACATCGCTTCAGCAGCGGTTTGTAGAACGGCTACAGCAGGTAAGTCAACGTAATAGCCCGAACCAACAATTTGCGGCTATCGAATGGTTTCGTGCGCAGGGGCGTCATGGTGGTGGTATGCGCTATGTCACCGATGATAAAGCGGTATTCAACCAAGCGTCTGTCAATGTGTCGCAGGTGCAATATGATGCAGACGATGCAAAGGCGCTGGCATCTGCCACCGCCTTATCAAGCATCATCCATCCTCATCATCCTCTAGCGCCCTCTGTCCATTTGCACGTTAGTTGGACGGAGATGAAAAATGGGCATGGCTACTGGCGGGTAATGGCTGACTTGAACCCAGCCATTGAAAATGTGCAACACACCGCGCGTTTTAAAGCGGCATTAGAAACCGCAGCAAGCCAAAACTTGGATAATCAACAGCTCGCAGCAGCCTTTGCACAAGGGGATCGCTACTTTTACATTCCTGCCCTAGCTCGTCATCGTGGCGTTTGCCATTTCTATCTTGAGAACTTCTACACAGACGATGCCAAGGCTGATACAACCTTAGCGGACTATGTAATGCGTCAAGTGATTGATACTTATGCTGGCTTACTAGGTGACGCATCCTTAGAAACCCCAATCTCACCAGAGCAAGCTAGGCAACAGCGGGATTATCACAGTTTGTATTGTTTCCAAGTACTCACCTTAGACCGTGGTACAACCTCAGGGCTTTTAGTACATGATGAAAATGATATTGGCATTTTAGGCTCGCTACCGAGGTACGTAGACAAGGCACTGATGCAATCTTGGCAATCCCAAATGCCTACCCCACAGCATGAGTTACTAACAAGCCTAGTCGATTGTTTACCACCGCTAGCATCCGTTGGCTCAGGTAGCTTGATTGATGACACGGTAAAAAAAGCATTAGCTACAGCAGTGAGAGCACACTATAAACAACACCCAGAAGCCTTGGCCCTACAAGCCAGTGGCGATGTGATTCCTCCGACTGTTGCTAACCATCGATAAGCTATTAAAAACAACTTTTATGCCTGATCCTAAAGAATTTCATATCCCAATCACAGCGGACACTGTTGCTGTGGACTGCTTAGCGGATGCGTCTGGCCTCTCCAAGCAAAAGCTGAAGCAAGCAATGCAAAAAGGCTGTGTTTGGTTAGAGCAACATAGTACCAGAGGGGATGATAAGCAATTTATCCAACGCCTACGCCGCGCTAAACGCATTTTAAAAGCGGGCGAAACACTGCATTGTTACTATGATGAAGCCGTGCTTCAGGAAGAACCAATCGCTGCAACCTTGATTAGTGATGAAGGGGATTACAGTATCTGGAATAAACCCTCAGGAATGCGCTCCCAAGGCTCAAAGTGGGGCGACCACTGCACGTTATACCGTTGGGCAGAGCAGCATCTGAGACCTGAGCGCCCAGCTTTTATTGTGCACCGTTTAGATCGCGCCGCCAGCGGTTTAATGTTGTTAGCGCACAAAAAACAGGTGACAACCCAATTCACCACACTGTTCGCTAAGCGCCAGATTGAAAAACGCTATCAGGTCAAAGTTGAAGGGGACTTCTCAGCATTAATAGCCGGCGAAGCAAGCCACTCAATTCGCTCGAACATTGACCGCAAAGCGGCAACCAGCCATGTACGGCATCTCAGCTATGACCAAGCCCACGACGAGTCTTTACTCGAAGTACAAATTGAAACGGGGCGTAAACACCAGATCCGAGTGCACTTAGCCAGCGTTGGCTTTCCTGTCGTCGGCGACCGCTTGCACGGTTCTGGCAAAAACACCAAAGACTTGCAGCTCGCGGCAGTGTCATTAACATTTCAATGCCCAGTCTCAGGTGAAGCAAAGTCATTTGCGTTAAATCCAACATTTGCGGTTTAATAACGACTAATTTACATCAATAGGCAGGAAATACTATGGAACGCCAGCTCATTTCATCGGGTTCAGAATTTGAATCTAAGATTGGTTACTCACGCGCAGTGGTTGACGGTGATTATGTCTTTGTCTCGGGCACGACCGGGTACAACTATGATGACATGTCAATTTCTGACGACCCCGCTGAACAAGCCGAGCAATGCTTGAAAAACATCGCTAAAGCGTTGGAAGAAGCAGGCAGTAGCCTAGATCGTGCGGTACGTGTTCATTACATCTACCCTGATAAAGCAGACTTTGAGCCCTGCTGGCCTGTATTTGCAAAATACCTTGGCACAGCAAAGCCTGCCGCCACCGTGTTTATTGCTGGCTTGTTAGACGATAAAATGAAACTTGAAATTGAAATTACAGCCCGTGTGGGTGAGTCGGACTACACTTACTGAGTTTGACTCTCAATGAGAAGCAAGACAGGGGTGTTTGCGATAAATACCGCCTGTCTTGTGTCAACAGCTCCACTAATCCCAAACTCCAAACCATTCATAAGCGTTCAAATCTACTTTAGCAACTCCAGCCCCTATAAAAGATAGATATCCATAAATCAGGCTATCTGCCCTAAAAATAATTGCTGGAGCAAAATAATGACGCATCAGGTGAACCTAGCACCGTGGCAACGCTGTTTCTGTTATATCGCCCTTCTATTGCTTTGTATGACTCCCTTGTCAGCAGCGCAACCGACTGCCTTTGATAATTGGGCTAAGACAGCCAAAATTGGTGGAGCAGCCATTGCTGTAGGTATGAGTCAGCAAGAAATTGACACCATACTGGACACCTTAGTCGCTCAAAATGTCACTGTTGTTGAAGCGGATTCCGACCTGTCTAACTACCTAACGGATGCACAGTTTGAGTTAGAGCTAGCATTTATGCGTCAGTTTGCTGATGCCTCACACAAGCGTGGCTTACGGGTGGTTTGGTACATTCCAGCACTAGAGGTCATCACACCTAATGGTATTAACATCCCAAATACGATGGCAAAAGACCATCCTGACTGGGTACAAGTGGGTTTAGATGGCCAGCAAAATGTGTTCTACGGCGGTGGCGGTCAAGTGTTCTGGGTTGAGCAAGATGCTGAGAGTGCTTGGATGTCGCCTAGCTCAACGGGCTACCGTAACTACTTTTTCAACCGTATCAAACAAATGGTCGATACGGGTATTGATGGCATTTGGGCAGATGTGCCCATTTACGCGGACTTTGGCAATACGAAGTGGAGTGGTTTTAACGCTGAGGCTATTACCAAGTTTGAGTCTGACACTGGCTACAGCAAGCCTGTCGCAGAAGATTGGGATGATCCATCCTGGAAACGCTGGATTCATTGGCGTCACGAGGAACTCGCTCGCTTCCTTAAGGACTTAACAACGCTAACAAGAGATATCAATCCTGAATTTACAGTGATTGCTGAAACCTTACCAACTGATTATAACGGTGGCACCATCTATGGGCTTGACGCTGGCTTTTTAAAGGATGTCGAAGGTCTTACCGAGGTGTGGGAAATCGATACGATGAGCAATAGTGTCGGTATGCGTAATGCCCGAACAGACGACTGGATTTCGTTTATTTCCGCGCTAAAGTATGCGCGAGCTGCTGCGGGTAAAAAGCCTTCTTGGACGTTTACCTATGGTGTCGATGCCGATGATGCCCAACAGGTCATGTCTCAAGCGCTTATTGCGGGTAATAACCCTTACGAGCTTAAGGTGCCGGAAATGGCGACAACAGTGGGTAATGCCTACCGCACACGCATGTTCAACTGGAGCAAAGTAAACGCACCTTACTTGTTTGAAACAGAATCAACTGCAACCACCGGGATTTTATTCTCATCGTCTAGTCGTGACTACGTCGACCAGTTTGAAGGCTTGGGAATGTTTGCAACCACTGATGGCGGCTCTGATGACCTATGGTGGAGCGAAAGCTTCTTAGACAGCGTTTATGAGCGTAATTATTTGGGCGAACACCGCGGTGTACTTAAAGTCTTAGTCAATGAGCATATTCCATTCAATATACTGGTCGTGCCAGACCAAGCCGAATTAAATCAATATCAAACAATCTTCATGCCTAACATACAATCGATTTCAGATGCGGAAGCACAGCGCCTGCGTTTGTATGTTCAGCAGGGCGGTCACCTAATTGTAACGGGCCCTAATCCAACGGGCATGAATGAATTCGGTATTGAGCGCACGAATTATGCCTTGTCTGACCTGCTTGGTTTTAATAAAGGGCAGGCACTACCCAATGCTAAAGTACACAGCTTTGGCGCAGGTCAAACTCACTACTTCTCAGCCCAACTGGGTAAGCAGTATTTGACTGACAATACAGCATCGGCACGCAGCACCTTAGCCAATAAGGTACGTAGCTTAAGCTCAGTCAACGTCACAACAGACGCCGATGATCGCGTTTATGTCGAAACCTCTCAACTAGACCAACAAGCGGTACTTCAGTTTACAAACTTCATTGGTCTGGATGGCAATTTCTCTGTTTCACCCACAACAATTTCTGTCACGTACACTGTTCCTTCTGGCGAATCAGTTAACAATATTCAACTGAGTAACCCTGATAATGCCAATGCAACGACTAGCAATGTTAATTACAGTCAATCAGGATCAACCATTACCTTTAGCATTCCTTTAACCCAGTACGCGCTAGTCATCGTGTCTTTTAATGGCGCACAGGCACCGAGCACCAACCACGTACCCTCAGCAGGTGATGATCGCTTCCTGACAGATATCAATACCGCTCTCAATTTTAGTGCGGGCCAACTGCTTTCTAATGACGGCGACTTAGATGGCAACAGCTTAAGCATCCAAAGTTTAGTGGCTTCAAGCAATGCGAGTGGCTCTGTGAGCAATTTGGGCGGTGGTAACTATCGATACACGCCAACAGCAGGGTTTTCAGGCGTCGATACGCTCACATACACAGTGGATGATGGTGAGGGCGCGCAGGACATTGCCCAGATAAAAATTCGTGTTGCGCCTTTAAACAGCTATTACTACCCCAACGCCGTGACATTACTGGTGGGTGCAGAGGATACAGACACACTCACCCAGTTCGTCGCTGTCGATGGTGAGACTTATGACATCATAGCAGTGGACTCTAATAGCAGCCGAGTAGTGGATTGGTACGCTACAACGACGATCCAAGAAGACGTGAGTGATATTGCTGAAATCAAAGTCAGCCACATCGGTCACTACTCATTAAACGATGTCAGTCAACAGGCCTATATTTATAACTATCAAGCGGCTTCTTGGGAACAGTTTGATGATGAAACCGTCGGCTATGAGGGTGACTACCCAGCGGTTAAACGCATTACCGATAATATCGCTGCCTATGTCTCTCCAACACAACAAATGCGACTGCGGATTCGTGGGCAACGCAATAACGGCGATCTCAATAGCTGGACGGATCGATTAGTTTGGGAAGTTGTTCCCGTCGCTAGCACAAACAACAGCGGTATTAGTAATCCAGTGGGCTCTAGCACTTTAGTGGTCGATGGCAGCCTGACAGATTGGGGAAATATTGCCGCACTAGGCCAAGACCCAGCCGATATCTCCTCATCGCAAGGGCAAGCAGACTGGCGTGAGGGCTGGATGGCACATTCTAGCGATACGTTATTTATTGCTTACCGCAATGACGGTGTGATTAATACCGCATCGTGGTGGGCATGGGGGGTGTATCTGGACACCGACAGTAATAGCAACACGGGGTACAACATAAGCGGCACCGTGGGTGCAGATTATATGCTCAATGGATGGAGTCTATTTAAATACACAGGCAACGGTAGCAACTGGTCTTGGCAAGCCATTAGTGGTGTAGTCACCGCAAATGCGCAAGGTGATATCACAGAAATGAGTCTCGCACGCAGCGCTATTGGCAACCCAGCATCTGTCAATGTGCTATTTAGGAGCGACAATTCAGCATTTTCGTCCTCGCCAGTGGTTGACTACTTCCCTGATGGTAATGGGTACTTTGAGTATCAATTAGGAGGCTCTGGCGGCGGTGTCGTGACCGACCCTGTCTCTAATACACAAACGATGAGCATCGATGGCGACTTAAGTGATTGGAGTCAATTACAATCATTTGGTGTTGATGGCAATGATATTAGCGGTGCGAATTCACAGGCCGATATTCTTGAAGGATGGATGGCTCATGACACATCCAGTCTCTATGTCGCTTATCGCAACGATGGCAATATTAACACTTCAACCTGGTGGCCTTGGCAAGTTTATCTAGACACTGACAGCAACCCTAATACGGGCTTTGATGCTGGTAATGGCGTTGGGGCAGACTTCTTACTACAAGGCGCTGGTGTGTACCAATACATTGGAACTGGCAATGATTGGTCTTGGCAGTACATTAGCTACTCAAACCACTCAGTTAATGGTGCCATTGCTGAGATCGAGGTTCCACGCAGTGCCATTAACAATCCCAGTGCGATAAGGGCAATATTTAAAGCGAGAAATGGCATTTTCAATGGCGACTATAGCGACACTGGCACAGACAATTATCCTAACCTTGGCAGTGGCTACTTAAGCTATGTGTTGGGCGGTGGCGGTTTTGCCAACACGGTCGCAAACAATGCCCTCTCACTTGATGGTGATTTAAGTGATTGGGGGGCACTACAGCCTTTTAGTAATGATGCAAATGATATTGGTGTAACAGGTGCAAAAGCCGACTGGCTGCAAACCTGGATGGCTCATGACAGTAACAATCTCTACTTGGCTTATCAAAATGATGGCCCAATCGATACTACGACATGGTGGCCGTGGCAAATCTTTATCGACACCGACGCTGATGCTAATACAGGGTTCAAGGCGAGCCTCAGTCTAGGTGCTAAGTATATGATTCAAGGCGCAGCGCTCTATGAGTACACAGGCTCAGGGTCTGATTGGTCTTGGCAGTACATTAGCAGTGCAACAAACGCCGCAGTCAATAACATTGCTGAGCTAAAAATCCCACGCAGTGCCATTAACAATGAAAGTGCTCTACGCATCGTATTCAAGGCATCTAACTGGCCCTTTACTGGTAGCTATGACGCATCAGGCGTTGATTACGCACCAGACAATGCAAATAGTGCCACCGATGGGTATTTTACTTATGACGCATCACAATAAATAAAATTAGAGATGGATCTCATGTTTAAACACGTTAATGCCATGCTGACCAAAACGCTTGTTAGTGCAGTGATTGGTACGCTTTCATTTAGTGCAACTGCAGCAACAGTCAGTAACCCTGTCAGTGATGGTAGCATTGTTATTGATGCTGGCATCACCGACTGGGCAAGCATCGCGTCATTTGGATACGATGCCGACACCCTCTCTGATGTGGGTGTCAAAGCTGACTACTTAGAAGGCTGGATGGCTCACGATAACGATAACCTCTATGTGGCCTATCGTAACAATGGTGATATCGATACTGCTAACTGGTGGTCTTGGCAGGTCTATTTTAATACCGATGACTTACCCTCAACAGGCTACCAAGCCTTAGACACTGGTGGTGCTGAGTACCTATTGCAAGCGTCTAATATCTACCAATACACTGGCACAGGGAATGATTGGTCTTGGCAGTTTTTAACGAGTGTAGCGAATGCCTCTAATGGGCCCATCGCCGAGTTTAAAATACCGCGTAGTGCCCTTGAGAACCCTGAGCAAGTCCGTACGATATTTAAAGCCCGTAACAGTGCTTTTACTGGAACTTACACCCTGTCAGGCATTGATACCTACCCCAAAGCGCTTGCACCACTAACATTACATGATGATTTATTGTATCGACAATCATCCATCTGGCCTGAGGTAGGCGGCACACAATCCATGCAGTTAGCCACTGATGCGGCGGCGGGTGATTTGCAACTGGAAATGGCAGCTCAATACCCGCTATTAGAAGGCCAACTCATCACCTACTTAGGTAGCGACACAGAGTATTACACCGCTCAGGTAGCCAGTCTTAGCGGCACGACCATCACGCTAAAAAATGCCTTACAAGCCCCTGTTATTGCGGGTCAAAATGTCTGGAATTTTTATGAAGATGGCGCACATCCCAATGAGCAAGGCTATCGGGCAATTGCCGACTTTGCGATTCGAGAAGTTGGGCTTAGCAATCTTAATACTGGCAAACATGTGCTACTGGGTGACAGCTGGTTTGACAAGCCAGGGGTTAGCGAACGACTGAGCGAACGACTAGAAAATGCCGAGATAATCAATCAAGGCATCGGTGGCAGTACTTCAGCTGATCTTCTCAGCCGTTTTGATGCCGATGTAACCCCGCTTAATCCTGATTTTGTTTGGGTCATTGCGGGGGTTAATGATTACCACCAAGATGTGCCGTTAGCAACCTACCTCTCAAATATGCAGGGGATCATCACTAAAATTCATAGCATTGGGGCTGAAGGGGTTATTTTTGATTCACCCGTTGGTCAACTATTTTACGGTAGCGATGAAAGGCAACAACTATCCCATCGTTACTCAGAAGCCCTAGCAAATAACAGCGACCATTACATTGACTATCAATTTGCAGCTGTTCCGCCTCCACCACCGTCAGACACCATCTCCAACCCCAAGACAATCACTATTGATGGCGCACTGACAGACTGGAGCGAACTACAATCATTTGGTCTTGATGGCGATGACATTAGCCTGCCAGGTGCACGTGCTGACTTTATCGAAGCCTGGATGGCCCATGACGATACCAATTTTTACCTCGCCTATCGTAACGACGGCAATATTGACGAAGGCACCTGGTGGCCATGGCAAACCTATCTCGATATTGATAGCGATGACGCTACAGGGTATCAGATCGGCAACGGTGTCGGTGCTGAGTTTGTGATTCAAGGCGGCGCGTTATATCGCTACATTGGCACAGGAAGTGACTGGGCTTGGCAATACACGGTGTCTGCTGAGTACAAAGTCATTGCCGATACTGCGGAACTTGCACTCCCACGTTTGGACATTGGCAACCCATCGAACATGAGCCTAGTAATGAAAACCCGCAACGGTGTTTTTACCAGTAACTATTCCCAGGCCAGTATTGACAGCTACCCTAATGGCAGCGCTAACCTTAACTACCAGTTTTCTGACACGGTAGTGGATGGCACTTTGTCAAATAGCGTTGATGACTTCAGCATTACTCTGGACGGCACGTTAAATGACTGGAGTACGGTGACCTCATTTGGCCAAGACCTTGATGATATAGCTGACGCACCTGTACAAGCTGATTGGCTAGAGGTATGGGCTGCACATGATACCAATAATCTGTACATCGCCTATAAAAACGACGGCGTCATCAGCCCAATTGCTTGGTCTTACCAAGCGTATATTGATGTCGATAATGACCCAAGTACAGGCTTTAAAGTCACTGGCAGCATTGGGGCAGAGTTCTTACTGGAAGGGCCAAGCCTGTCACGCTATCAAGGCACGGGAAATAATTGGGACTGGCTCGCGGTGCCTGTTACAGGAAGCTCAATAATTGATGATACCGCTGAAATTGCGATTCCCCGCAGCATACTAGGAACAACCGACTTTAGAGTGATTTTTAAAGGCAACAACTCACCCTATACCAATAGCTTTGACCCAAGCGGCGTAGACCATTTTCCGGATAATGCAGCAAGCAGTGATGATGGGTACTTTGCTTATTCGATGCCATAGCCAGCAGGGATGATTTTAAAACAATCGGCCCTGCTTAGGCTCATCACTAACACCCGGCCCATTCCATTGGTGCTCATTAAGGTCGAGTTTACCATGATAAAACAGCAGCCCTTCGGCCTCTAATAACTGCTTTTGCTTGCCCGCCTCAGGACGGTGGCTAATTTTACCTTGCGAGTTAATCACGCGCTGCCATGGTACGTCCTCAGGGCTGGCAGCCATAGCTAAGCCCACCCAGCGTGAAGACGAAGCGGCATAATCTTCTTGGCTAATACCCTCTGGGGGCAAAATTAATTTTGCAATTTGACCATAAGTAGCCACGCGTCCATAAGGAATTTGACGGACGATAGCCCACACTTGTTCAT
>JBMZDT010000007.1:0-16352 GCA_049614505.1 Leucothrix sp. | reverse complement strand
AATCCAGGAAGTCGTAAAACTCGGCGGCTTTGAAACCAAAAAGGCAGCCGTAACCCAAGCGCTAATGGAATATGTACAGCGTCACAAGCAAGCAGAAATCATCAAACTGTTCGGCACCGTCAAGTACGATGAAGACTATGACTACAAAAAAGGCCGCGCCCGCTCATGAAGGCCTGGTGGATACGAGTGTCTGGTCGTTAGCGTTTCGACGTAAGCACATCAGCACCAGTGAGAAACTGGTTGTGGGGCAGCTACAGGCGCTTATCCTACCAATGCGCTCCTAACGCCACTTTAATCGCTTCACCGTTCACGCCGCTGGACTCTTCAGATGCTAGAAACGCAATGACTTCAGCGACTTCTTTAGCCTCGACAACACGGCCAACTGGGTAAAATGCGGCTCGCTCCTCCCAAACCTCATCAACGGTTACGCCGCGCTGTTTAGCTTCCATCTGAGCCGATGCCTCAGCCATACCAGTGCGCACCCAGCCGGGGAGCACGGCGTTGGAGGTAACATTATGAATCCCAGCGTCTTGAGCAACAGAACGCATTAAGCCTAGCAAAGCATGTTTAGAGGTCGCATAGGCACTGCCAGCGTAACCAGCGACTTCCCCAGCCGTTGAACTGGTGTAAACTAATCGACCATAGCCTGTATCGATCATGTCTTTAGTCACCAGCTTGGTGAGTAGATAAGGCCCTGCGAGGTTAACCCTCATGGTGTCGTTCCAGACTTTAGAGTCCTGCTCCCAGATGACCTTTTCATCTGCTGAGCCAACACCATGATTACAGACTAAAATCTCTATCGGCCCTAAGCGCTTACGGGTGTCCTCAACAGCCAATTTACAGCCAGCAGGTGTGCCTAAATCAGCAACGACATAGTCTAGTTCACTTGCACGTAACTCATCTTCGCTGCGTGCTACTGCCATGACCTTAGCACCGCGTGATGCGAGTAATTTTGCAGTGACCAGGCCAATACCTCGCCCTGCCCCAGTGACTATCGTGACCCGTCCATTGACTCCTGACATCTCAATCCCTCCGCTGTTGATGCTTGTCTATAATAACGAATTATTCCGTCTAACCCCAAATCTGAATCGCAGCAGCTTGAGAATGGCGTGTAAATCGTCGATACCCTATACTAGAAAATAAACCGCCATAAGAGTTCCGTTCATGTACGAACGTAAGCCCAAACAAGTGTTAGTTTCACCATTACCCATGCGTGAAGGCGTGTCTGCTAGCCGTACTTGGCTACCTAAGTGCGGCAGTTATAAAAACCAAACGGAAACCTATGGGCATTGGGATACGGTTCTGGCGTTTTTGATCGAGCGCTTCCCTTTTATGCCACCAGCCTTATTTTGCGAACGAATGGCTCGGGGTGATATTGTGAACCAAGATGGCACGCCGTTTCGTGAGGACTCACCGTATCAAGCAGAGACTTACCTATTTTACTACCGTGAAGTACCGGATGAACCTGCTATTCCGTTTTATGAAGATATTCTCTACAAAGACGACCATATCATTGTGGTGGACAAACCCCATTTTATTCCTGTCACCCCTACAGGGCGGCATGTTAAAGAGAGCTTACTAACACGACTAAAACACCGTTACCAAAGTGAGCAGATCAGCCCAATACACCGACTAGATCGGGAAACAGCAGGCGTCATGTTATTTAGCTGCGACAAGCAATACCGCAGTGCTTACCAAACCCTGTTTCAAAACCGTGAAGTACACAAAACTTATGAGGCAATCGCGCCCATTACCGATCATGCCTTTCCACTGACGCATCGCAGCCGCATGGTCAAAAGTGAAACGACTTTCTTTATTATGCAGGAAGTCGCAGGGGAACCGAACGCTGAAACACATATCGAAATAATCGAGACCAAAGGTCGATTAGCGAGATATCAATTGAAGCCCGTCAGTGGTAAGCAGCACCAGCTACGAGTACATTTGATGTCATTGGGTAGCCCTATTTTAAATGACCCGTTTTATCCTGAATTACTGCCTAAAGATCGCTGCGATGATTACAGCAAACCCTTACAGTTATTGGCCAAGTCGATTGAATTTACCGATCCATTTTCCAATCAGCTAAGGCGTTTTGAGTCACAGCGCTCGCTAAATTTATAAGGATTTAGCAAAGGAGGATGGCTTAACAATCAGGACTCGATTAAGCCAGTATGCGGCCATGACTTAGTAAGCTCCATTTCAAAAATAATGATTCAAGGGGATATGATGATACGAATTTATCTAATGGCGATGCTGTGTTTTATGGCTACCAACGCGCCAGTACAAGCCGATGCACTGTCTAGCTTTTCATCACTTAAAAATGCAGGGCTTTTAGTTGTTGATACACAAGGACAGCCATTGCGGGCAGATAATAATCGGCGCTCATTTATCCCAGCCTCTACCACTAAAATTGTAACGGCTTGGCTTGCCTTATACCGTTGGGGTGAGCACCACCGTTTTGCGACCGATTTTCACTTCGATCCATCGACTTACACATTAACCGTTAAGGGTAGTGGCGACCCTTTTTTAGTTTCAGAAGAACTGCTTATTATTGCTAAAGCACTGAGCCAACGTGGTGTCAATCGAGTTGATAGTTTAGTGTTAGATGGCAGTGCATTTGCGCAAGGATTAATCCTCCCTGGAACAGGCCGAACAAACAACCCTTATGATGCCGTGCCATCTGCTCTGGCCGCTAATTTCAATACCGTTAACCTAAAACGCGTTAAGCGCAGAGTGCGCTCTGCTGAGCCACAAACGCCGTTGACACCGATCGCACGTCGCATGTACAAAGGCATCAAAAAGAAGAAACTTCGTGTCAACTTAGGTCGAGACCCACAAAAAGCAGAACGTTATTTTGGTGAATTGTTGTTTGCTATGCTGGAACAACAAGGCGTAGTGGTCGGCGATCGCATCAGCCAAGGTATTGCCCCCCAACAACAAGCTCCTTTTTATGAACACCTGAATACTCGTACCCTTGGTGATATGATACGCCCGATGATGAAGTACTCCACTAACTTTATCGCCAACCAGCTCGTCCTAATGATGGCCCAGCAGCAGTTTCAGCGCCCTGCCAATGCTCGCGACGTACAAACCTACATGCAGGATAATTTAGCCGCGCATTTTAACTGGACGGACTTTACCTTTCAGGAAGGTGCGGGACTATCTCGCAACAACCGCATTTCCCCAAAGCAACTGGTTGAATTATTGCAACGCTTCATGGAGTACCGCCACTTGCTGCCAGAAGTTGAGACCGGTGTTTTTGCCAAATCTGGCACCCTTAACAAAGTTAGCACGCTAGCGGGCTATATCGTTGACGGTGATGAATGGAAGCCCTTCGCACTGATGATGAACCAAGCGGTGCCGTATAAATTAAGAAACCGCATCGCCAAGGCGTTGAGGCGTACGCTTTAATCATCAGTCATTTGGCAGTGGGGATTTAGGTCACTTTATCAATTAAGTTCCCAACTGTCGAAAGTAACCTGTTGATTAAGCTGAATTTTGGTTTCAGCTGCATAGACTCGCACTAATGGTCTAAACAATTTAGTACGCATGATAACAATACTTAGAAAACACATGCCAAGGAGCCTCCTAGTTGGCTCACTTACAGCACTTATGTTCACATTATCTGATGGGGTCATGGCATCAGAAGTGCTTGCAACCGCATTAACCCACGCCGAGCAGCAGTGGTTAGCACAACACCCCAATATCCAACTCGTACAGCCTGACCAAACACTCTTTCAGCGTAGCACGACCATCACCATCAGCTTATGCACACTAATCATAGTAGCGGCGATCGCAATTTGGATTACCACACTCTACAAAGCCAAAGAGAATATCCGCGTTAGCGAGGCCAAGGTACGCCAACAAGCCAATTTTGACTCCTTAACGGGGCTTTATAACCGACACAAGTTTTACGAGATCCTTTGCGAGGAAATAGACCAAGCTAGAGATAACGATGAAGTATTCGCCTTACTCTTTCTCGATCTGGATGAATTCAAAGAAGTTAATGATACCTTGGGTCACGGGGTAGGTGATGCGTTACTGAGACGTGTTGCCAATCGCCTCAAGAACCGCATTCGGTCCCGCGATATTGTGGCAAGGCTAGGAGGTGATGAATTCACCATTATTATTAGCAATGTCAAAAGAATAGAAGATCTAGAAACCATTGCCAGCAATGTTTGTGAGTCAATTAGCTCAGAGTTTATGATTCAGGGGCACTCCATTAAAGTCTCTACCAGTATAGGGATTACCTGCTTCCCCCACGATGCTGATACTGATGAAGAAATCATGATCAATGCTGATCAAGCGATGTATGCCAGTAAAAGTAGTGGTCGCAACCGCTATACCTTTTTTGATGAGTCAATGCGTGCAACACGGATAGAACGCAGCCAAACTCTGCAAGACCTCCGTGTGGCAATTGATGATGATCAACTTGAACTCTTTTATCAACCCATTATCGACTTTCAAACAGGTAGGCTGGTTAAAGCCGAGGCACTAATTCGTTGGCACCACCCCGAAAAAGGGATGATTTTTCCAGGCGCTTTTATTGAGTTAGCAGAAGAAAGTGGCATGATCCATGAGATTGGTGAACTGTCTTTTCGAGCCGCCACAGCCAAGGCTGCTGAGTGGCGAAAGCAATACGATCCAGCCTTTCAAATCAGCCTCAACACCTCACCTATTCAATACCGTGAAAGCGGCATTAACGTGGAGGCGTGGGGACATTATTTAGCCGAACATGGGATAGACGGTAGTGCAATTATTGTTGAGATTACCGAAGGGTTATTAATGGAAAGCAGCTATGCTGTGAAAGAAAAACTACTCGCACTACGTGATCATGGCATTGAAGTGGCGATTGATGATTTTGGTACCGGTTATTCCTCACTGTCTTATCTACGTAAGTTTGATATCGACTACTTAAAAATTGATCAATCGTTCATCTCAACCCTAGCACCCGACTCAGAGGACATGGCGCTGTGTGAAGCAATTATCGTGATGGCACATAAGCTTGACTGTAAAGTAGTCGCTGAAGGTATTGAGACAATGAATCAACACCAGCTACTCAAAGGAGCTAACTGCGATGCTGGCCAAGGCTATCTTTTTTCCAAAGGTCTCCCTGCTGATGAATTTGAAAAACTCCTGATTAAAGAACAATATAAACAAACACTTCTACTCAGTGATAAAAACACGTTGTTAAACGAGTTTCATCTTTCAGCACCCTGCCCTGAAGAGAGGTTAGAAGCAGCTGAAGTATAGCAATGGAGCGCTGCTGGTCGCCTTTAACAAACGTTATAGTTGCAAATAGCAGAAAAAATACTACAATAGCACGCCTGCCAATACTGGCTTAACACCAAATTTAGGAGATAAACATGCAACTCATTGGACGCAATCCAAACTAAATCTCCCCGCTTGATTGCCGGGAGATGAAATAATGTCATCCGGCCTTCAATGCGAAATTAGACGCATGTTTTAACCTCGGATGACTTTGTCTCCGGGGTTTTTTAATGCCCGGAAAAACAGAATAAGGTAAACATTATGCCTGTTAAATTATCCCTCAACGAGGGAAATGTTCCGGTTCAAATCTATACTGAGGACGTTGATAGTGGTTCACTAGCCCAGCTAGGAAACCTTGCAAAAATGCCATTTATTCACAACCACATCGCAGCAATGCCCGATGTGCATGTGGGTATCGGGGCAACGGTAGGATCAGTCATTCCAACCAAAGGTGCCATCATTCCTGCTGCCGTGGGCGTGGACATTGGTTGTGGTATGAATGCGGTGCGATTGTCATTAAAAGCCAATCAGTTGCCCGATAGTTTGCGACAAGTACGCAGCGGCATAGAAGCGAATGTGCCCGTTGGTTTTGATTCACACAAACGTGCCGTGGTGAAAGCCTCCACCTTAAAACAAGTGGGTGTCGGCCTGAAACCGATTGTTGATAAGCACCCCGGGTTGACCAAAATGATGAAGCACTTTGATTACACTTGGGGTAAGCAACTCGGTACGTTAGGCGGTGGCAATCACTTTATCGAGCTGTGTATTGATGAAGCAGAAGATGTTTGGATAATGCTTCACTCCGGTAGTCGGGGCATCGGCAATGTGATTGGTCGTTATTTTATTAGTCGTGCGCAAAAGGAAATGGGCAATTTACTGGGGCATTTGCCGCATAAAGATCTCGCTTATTTTGAGGAAGGTACGCAGTATTTTGATGACTATATTGAAGCCGTTGGCTGGGCTCAAGATTACGCCACAACCAATCGCCGTGAAATGATGCGTTTAGTTTTAGCGGCAATCGAGCCTCAACTACCTGCTTTTACGACAACCAAAGAGGCAATCAACTGCCATCATAACTATGTGGCACGTGAAAACCACTTTGGCGCTGAAGTCTACCTCACCCGTAAGGGCGCCATTAGTGCTTATGATGGTGAGCTTGGCATTATTCCCGGCAGCATGGGAGCCAAGTCATTTATCGTTCGCGGCCTTGGAAATAAGGCTTCATTTTGCTCCTGCTCCCATGGTGCAGGTCGTCAGATGAGTCGTAGTAAAGCGAAGAAACTGTTTGACGCCAATGATTTAGCTGAACAAACTGGTGGAATCGAGTGTCGTAAAGATAAAGGTGTTGTGGATGAAATACCCAGTGCCTACAAAGACATCGACACAGTCATGGAAAATCAGAATGACTTAGTGGAAGTCGTTCACACCTTGAAACAAGTCGTTTGTGTGAAAGGATAAGCACAAACATTTTTAAACAGCCAACCACTAGAGGAATGAGTTATGGCTAAAGTAAAGCGGCAAAAGCCGCGCAATCACGTCGCCACCGCTGCCATTATGCGCAAAGGGGGTGTTCACGAAAAAAGTGGCTCATCGAAGCGACAGCAAAGTAAACGACAGCTCAGAAAGTTGTTGGATAACGTTAAGGCCGGATCTTCCGGCCTTGATTTTGCCCGCTCGTTAGTCGCTGCGTGATTTTTAATCAATTATTTGACCTAGATAGCTTACAGAGTGGTCGTCATCGGCTACTATACGCACAGATTTTGTAGAGAATATTCATGTACCAGAAAATGACTTGCGGCGGCTGCTACAAGCCCATGCTACCCAAAGTATTAAAAGAATCCCGTGGTAGCCTATTCACCAATAAAAGTATCCAGTATTACTGTTCCATCTGTGGCCAAGAGCAACCGCCAATGGGTGGCGGTATGCGGCCTTGGATTAAGAATGTCTTGATTGTTATTGTGCTATTTGTTGTTGTGACTGGCTTCTTGTACACCATCTGACTCAAACGGTAATCAACACCCGTACAGCCTGAATTTCTAGCTTTGCACGAGACAAATGCTCATTAGCCAAACTAATTTGATCAGTAAAATAGGCAATTTCTTCATCACGAATTGCAGGGTTCACCTTCTGCAAAGCGGTCAATCGAGAAACCTCTGTTTCCAAACGCTGACGATTCACCTGCTGTGCTTGCGCGATCAAGTCAGGCAAGCGTGCCTCCGCTAATTCATCCGCCTTTTCGATAATCTTTTCAATATCTGCACGGATTGCAGCGACACCCGCTTGAGCAGTCGCTTTCTTAACCCGCTCTGCGCGTGAGTTAATCAGTTCATGACCTATTTTCTCAGCGTAATCCGTGCCTTTCGCTGTCAACAGGTAACGCGTAGGTGACAACGGTAGACACTGCTCTAACTGCAACGATTTAGGTGCAATACACCGCGTTCCATAGATCACTTCTAACAATAAAGAACCCGGTGGCAGGCCTTTAACCGGCAGCGTTGCGACCGTGGCATTTCCTGTTTCACCACTCAAAATCATATCGATTGCATCAGCAACCAGCGGGTGCTCCCAACTAAGGAAATCAACATCTTCACGGCTTAGACCAAACTGACGGTTAGTGGTTACCGTCATATCATCATCGCGCAAACCGGGGAAAACGTCCATCAGCATCTGCTCAGTCGGCCTCAGAATTAACGCTTGCTGCGAGTGATATTCTTGATCAATATTAAAACAATCAAACAGCAGCTCTAGGTAGTCATCCAATGCCTCGGGGGCTTCAGCCGCTTCTATTTTCTCGATTAACTGCGCAGCCACTGCCTGATCGCAGGAATTAATTTCTAAGAGCCGATCCCTCCCTTGCTCCAAGCTTTCACGCATTTGCTCGGTATAATCAGCGGTATCGTTGATGAGCTGTACCAAACTCTCATCATCAGCCGCTAGTTGTTGATGTAGCGCATCTTCAAACTTCTCATAAATAGCCTGACCGACAGCACAGCTATTCGTAAATTGGTTTAGACCCTGCTGATACCATTGGAACAGCACCGCTTGTGAGCTGTCTTCTAAATAGGGTACATGGATTTGGATAGTATTTTTCTGCCCAATCCGATCCAACCGTCCGATGCGTTGCTCTAGCAAATCAGGGTTTAACGGCAGATCAAACAAAATCAAATGCTGAGCAAATTGGAAATTACGCCCTTCACTCCCAATTTCTGAACACACGAGCACCTGCGCACCGTTGTCTTCATCAGTGAAGTATGCGGCGGCCCGATCACGCTCCACAACCGACAGACCTTCATAAAAGGCTGCACTACGAATGCCTGCACGCATTTGTAAGTAACCTTCAAGTGACACAGCCGTTGCAGCATGTGCGCAAATGACCAACGCTTTAGCAGGGCGTAGCGCTTTGAGTTTAGCCTCCAACCATTCCACACGTGGGTCGCTACTCAGCCAAAGCAATTCTTCTTGATCAACTTCGGGCGTTAGGCCACTGACACCTCGCAAATCCTCATCACTGTATATTGAGGGCGCTGCTAGTGGGTAGCCGTGTACTTCACGTTCAGGGAAATCAGGAATGGCTGCGCGCGTATTACGGAACAATACACGCCCCGTGCCATGCTGATCTAACAATTGCTTCACTAGCTGGGCCACTGATGTACCCGCCCCTATGCCATTGCCCGCTAGATAAGGCGTGAGCGAGTCTAGCTGTTGCTCTGTTAGCGTTGCATCATCTGGCAGTGATAATAGCGGCTGTACAGCCTCGTTTAAGGCCTGATAGCCTGCTTCTTCTTTGCGGAACGTTTCTAAATCATGAAAACGAGAAGGATCGAGTAAACGCAAACGAGCAAAATGGCTTTCAATGCCCAGCTGCTCAGGCGTTGCAGTTAGCAAAAGTACCCCTGGAATAACCTTCGCCAGTGCTTCAATGCTTGCGTATTCTTCACTTGCCTGCTCTGGCGACCACTCCAAGTGATGCGCCTCATCCACAACCAGCAAATCAAACCCAGCGGCTTGTATTTGTGATTGGCGTAGTTCGGACTGCGCTAAAAAATCTAAGCTACATAAAATGAGCTGCTCAGACTCGAAAGGATTATCGCTGGTGGGGTTCGGTGCTTCTTCGCCAAATGGGTCATCATCAGCCTCAATCGTTAACCGCATCTCATCAAAGATTGAAAAATTAAGATTAAAACGACGGCGCATCTCCACCAGCCACTGATGCACCAAAGAAGGCGGCAACACCAGCAATACTCGACTTGCTAAACCCGTATGCAGTTGTTGGTGGATAACCATGCCTGCTTCAATGGTCTTACCTAGGCCCACTTCATCGGCAAGCAGCACACGGGGCGCATAGCGTTGCGCGACTTCATTAGCAATATAGATTTGATGAGGCAGTAAGTTGGTGCGCGAACCCATTAACCCGGTAACACCTGACTGCTGTAAACGATGGCGCTGCTCGAGTGATTTAACGCGTAAGCGGAAGGCATCCCCTCTATCTAATTGACTACTAAACAGGCGCTGCACTGGCGAAGTAAATTGTACAAAACAATCCAATTTTGATTCAGGAACAATGTGCGAGTCACCCACGTCATCCATTCCAAAATAAATGAGTAGACCATTGTTTTCTAACACTTCTTCGATGGTTAACGCATTGCCATCGACCGTGTTGATTGCGTCGCCCTCTTTATACACAACACGACTCAATGGCGCATTGGTAACGGCATAAGAGCGTTCTTCCTCAACCGCCGGAAAACTTAGCGTAATTAATCGGTCAGCAACCGCTGAAATAACACCCAACCCTAGCTGCGCTTCAGTATGACTAACCCAACGCTGACCAACGACAAAATCCATAGAATGAATCGCTCTTTATTTGCAATACAGAAGATGGGCGCACTTTACCAACTCTATTTCAGAGTGCAAGAGATGTCTGTCGGTTTTACCATCCTATCTTACCCACTTGCTAATGTAGTAGCTGCACCCTATGATCAGCAAAAATCAGCACTAACCATAGGGTAAGCAATGAAACTAAAAAACAACCGAATCTTAATGGTGCAAATCGCATTGCAAGAAGACATCCGAGATGGCGACCTTACCGCCGATCTCATTGCTGAAGACAGTCACTCTGAAGCGACCGTGGTTTGTCGAGAAAATGCCATTCTGGCAGGCCAAGCATGGTTTGATGAAGTGTTTAAACAGATTGATGCCGACGTTGCGATCACCTGGCATTTTAACGATGGTGATGAGGTGCCAGCAGACGCCATTATTTGTAGTCTAAGCGGACGGTCACGATCACTACTCACTGGTGAACGGGCAGCGCTTAATTTTGTGCAAACCCTGTCTGCAACCGCAACACAAACCCACGAATATGTTAAGGCGATTGCGGGAACCAAAACACGTATTCTAGATACCCGCAAAACTATCCCAGGCATGCGCCTTGCCCAAAAGTACGCGGTGACTTGCGGCGGCGGTAAAAATCATCGTGTGGGGCTATATGACATGATCCTGATCAAAGAGAATCACATTATGGCGGCAGGGTCGATTGCACAAGCGGTTACTAACGCCCGAAAACTCCACCCCAATGTAAAAATTGAAGTCGAAACAGAAAACTTAGCAGAATTTGAAGAAGCTTGCGCTGCGGGTGCAGACATTATTATGCTGGATGACTTTGATAATAACACCATGCGCCAAGCCGTTGCTAATAATCCCAAGCAAATACCATTGGAAGCCTCAGGTAACGTCAATATAGATACTATCTTAGGAATTGCACAAACAGGGGTCGATTTAATCTCGATTGGTGCGATTACCAAACACGTCCAAGCAATCGATCTATCGATGCGCTTTAAAACGTAGTGTCAAATTGATGTCACATTTCCCCAAAGGCTGTCACATTCTGACAGCCTTTCTACCGCTTATTCTTATAAGACCCCTTCCATCCACACAAAATCAAACACTTAGCGCCAAAATAAGAATTGGCACAGTCATTGCTACCTATCAAATAGGAACATAACAATAATAATATGGACTGCGTAGATGCACTGCTGAACCATTAGGAGCCTGATACAAAGACTAACAACATTAAGATTAATAATAAAAATAATGTCAGGAAAAAATAAATAATAACCTCCTATCATGTTCACTGATCACGCCACTCTTCATCCTTGGGAGTGGCGTTTTTTGTTGCTTAAATTTCACTCAAAACTTAACCCCACCTTAAAATATATCGATGATCCCGCCGACTCGATTGTGTTTTGCCTACTAAACCGCTTAAAATCAGCGCTTAATTTTCAGAACCCCACTAGTCATTAATATTAATCAGGGGATAAATGGGCGTTTCAAATGATTGAGCTGCAAGATGTAAGCAAAAAATACCCTACCGGGCAAATTGCACTCTACAATGTAAATCTAAGGCTCGGTAAAGGTGAAATGGCGTTTCTAACGGGTATCTCAGGGGCTGGGAAAAGTACTCTGTTAAAACTCATCGCTCTGCTTGACCGACCAACCGCTGGCAAGGTACTGATTAATAATTTTGATATCAGCCAGCTTAAACAAAACCAAGTCGCCAATTATCGGCGCAGTATTGGCGTCATCTTTCAAGACCATCACTTACTTTCTGACCGAACCATTTTTGACAATGTTGCCCTACCGCTCATGATTTCTGGCATGCGCAGAGGCGATATTAAGCGCCGCGTTCATGCTGCGCTCGATAAGGTCAATTTGTTGGTCAAGGAAAAAGACTACCCAATGATGCTATCCGCCGGTGAGAAGCAACGGGTTGGTATTGCACGAGCTGTTGTCAACAAACCCAGTATTATCCTAGCCGACGAGCCAACGGGAAACTTAGACCCCGTACTCGCAGCAGATATTATGCAAACGTTTCTTCAGTTTAATGATTTAGGGGCAACCATCCTCATTGCCAGTCATGACATGCCATTAGTTGAACGAATGGGTAAGCGTATTATTGCACTTCAGAAAGTTAAGAGCAGGTGATCGGTATGAATAAAACAAGAAAACAAGCAGCCTCACCGTTTCGCAGCCGCCTTATTCAGCACAACCAAGCCTTTCACCACAGCCTAAATCAGCTGTGGCAACACTCCCTGTCGACATGGATTACCTTAGCCGCTATCGCTATTGCCTTGTCTTTACCAGCAGGGCTGTATATTTTACTAGGCAACCTAAAAACACTGACTGATGACAAACGCGAAGTGCCAACCATTTCTGTTTACATCAACCAAAACATTACCGCTCAACAAGCCCAAGACCGTGCAGAACTGCTTTCAGAGCTCAGCGACATAGAAAACGTCAAGCTCATTAAACGCGAAGACGGCCTCAAGCACATGCAGCAAGTCGCAGGCGTGCAGGATATCATCGATACTGTGGGTGGGAACCCGCTGCCTCACGTGCTCGTTGTTACTCCACGGATGAGTTTATTTGGCGACCCAGGCGTTGACCTTGACCTACTCGCTCAACGACTGAAAAACTACCCTGAAGTTGACTCTGTACAAATGGATATTGAGTGGGTGCAGCGCTTACGTGCCATCATGCAGATTGCTGAGCGCGTTGTATTTGTTGTGGCTATCTTACTTGCCCTTACTGTTTTATTAGTGGTTGGCAACACTATCCGACTTAATATTGAAAACCGCAAAGAAGAAATCGAAGTCACACAGTTAGTGGGCGCAACGACAGCCTTTATTCGCCGGCCTTTTCTCTACAGTGGTTTCTGGTACGGCTTTTTTGGTGGCATACTGAGCTTAGTCATTGTGCATGTGTCTTTGCTATTTCTAATCCCACCCGTTGATAAACTGGCCAGCTTGTATGGCAGCCAGTACAACATTACAGGCCTTGGTGTTTGGGTTACTATTGTTATTTTATTGAGTAGCAGCTTTCTAGGTTTAGCTGGTGCATGGCTAGCCGTTGCACAACACCTAAGAAAGCAATTTGCTATGCTGGAGTCTTGAGTAAGCACCTTGCTTAGTCTTTAACAGGCTCAAATCGCGGGGTTTCTTAAGTCATGTCGATCAAACAACTTCCTCCTCATTTGATCAACCAGATTGCAGCTGGCGAGGTCGTTGAGCGCCCTGCTTCGGCTATCAAGGAATTACTGGAAAATGCACTAGACGCTGGTGCGACACAAATTGATATCGACATTGAACAAGGCGGTGTTAAACGTATTCGTATTAGGGATAATGGCAGAGGCATTCCAAAAGACGAGCTACCCCTCGCACTCTCGCGTCATGCCACCAGTAAAATTGCCTCGCTTGATGATTTAGAAAACGTCTTGTCTTTTGGTTTCAGGGGGGAAGCATTGCCTAGTATTGCTTCAATCTCTCGGCTAACGCTGAGCTCAAAATGCCAAAATGAAGATCAGGCATGGCAATTACAGGGTAATGGGCAAGAACAGTTTGATGACCCTGAACCGTGCTCCCACGCAACAGGCACAACGGTTGACGTTAGGGATTTGTTTTTCAATGTGCCTGCTCGGCGCAAATTCCTAAAAACAGAAAAAACAGAGTTTCGCCACCTTGAAGATGTGGTTAAGAAAGTAGCGCTTAGCCGATTTGAAACAGGTTTTACACTACGCCATAACCAAAAGCCTGTGCTCAATTTACGACCCGCTGCAACCATCGAAATGGCTGAGCGCCGAGTAGCAGAAATTTGCGGCCCAGCGTTTACGGAGCAGTCTATCCGTGTCGAGCACGCTGGAGCTGATTTAACATTAACCGGCTGGATCGGCTTACCTACATTCTCACGCTCTCAGGCTGATTTGCAGTATTTTTATGTCAACCACCGCATCATCAAAGACCGTGTCGTCACTCATGCCATTCGCCAGTCTTATCAAGACGTGCTGTATCATGGCAGGCACCCTGCTTATGTGCTTTTTTTGGAAATTGATCCGACCAAAGTTGATGTGAATGCGCACCCCACTAAGCATGAAGTACGTTTTCGCGAATCCAGCCTAGTGCATGGTTTTATGTACCGCAGCCTACATAAAACGCTAGCGAATCTAAGACCACAAGACCAATTAGCAACCGATGATATCCCAACGACCGAGCCAGCGAACAACACAACCTCTTTGCAGGATTCTTTGCGCTATTCATCCCTCGCTGATCAACAGTCACTGAATATTCCTGTCAAAGAGCAAATCAATCTTTATAAACGCCTTCATGGCAACGAAGCGGTAACGACACCTCAAACAAGCTCCGCTGTTAACCTTCAAAACCGTTTTAACGCTGAATCCGCTTTATCCAACAGTGCCTCACCAAACATACCGAATGCCCATTCAATACAACGATCACTTGAGCAAGCCCCAACGACTAGCAACCGTCATTCGATGCCAGTACAAATGGGTGCAACAGATACAGGAGAAATCCCACCGCTAGGATTCGCCGTTGCACAAATTCATGGGATTTTCATACTGGCAGAAAATGCACAGGGCCTCATTGTGGTTGATATGCACGCAGCGCATGAACGCATTACCTATGAATACCTAAAACGCAGCATGGCTGAAGAAAGCGTTCGGTCGCAGCCACTCCTCGTTCCATTGGCCATCTCTGTTAGCAAAAAAGAGGCAGATTGCGCTGATAACCACCCTGACACCTTCCAAACACTTGGCTTTGCTCTAAGCCGTCTTTCCCCTGAAAAAATTACTGTCAGAGCAGTACCAAGCTTATTAAAAAATTCAGACATTGAAAGTTTGGTCAGAGATGTCCTTTCTGATTTATTGATGCACGGCAGCAGTGAGCGTATTCAACAGGCGATGAATGAAATTCTTTCAACCATGGCTTGCCATGGTTCAGTACGCGCCAATCATCGGCTAACTATTCCAGAAATGAATGCCCTGCTGCGCGACATGGAACGGACTGAGCGAAGCGGGCAATGTAACCACGGACGCCCTACTTGGACACAAATGAGTCTCAATCAACTTGATAAGTTATTTATGCGCGGGCAGTAATATGACTCTATTAAAAAATAACCTGCCGCCTGCAATTTTCATTATGGGGCCAACTGCGTCGGGTAAAACCGATTTAGCGGTCGAGCTTGTTGAGCGATACCCTTGCGAGTTAATCAGCGTTGACTCAGCACTCGTTTATAAAGGCATGGATATTGGTACCGCTAAACCAGATGCCGAAACGCTACAGCGTGCGCCGCATCGCCTGATTAGCTTTCTTGATCCAGCTGAAAGTTACTCAGCAGCCGACTTTAGGCGAGACGCGCTGACTGAAATGCAGGCAATTATTAATAGGGGTAAAGTGCCAGTTTTAGTCGGTGGCACTATGCTATATTTTAGGGCATTGCAATATGGGTTATCGAAACTACCCAATGCCGACCCAGCCATACGAGAAGCACTCACAAAGCAGGCTGAACAAGCTGGATGGGGAGCACTTCACCAACGCCTACAAACCATCGACCCTAAATCAGCAGCTAAAATCCACCCTAATGACCCACAGCGTTTGCAGCGTGCTTTGGAAGTGTACGAGCTGACGGGTATAAGTATGACCCAGCACCACCAAAACGCAGCGAAAGACAGTCTGCCATACACTATTCTAAAAATTGCCTTGATTCCTTCAGATAGAGAATGGCTACGCCAACGTGCTGCACTGCGTTTTGACCTAATGATGCAGGCTGGCTTTTTAGAGGAAGTGGCGTTGCTTCATAAACGGGGAGACCTGCATGACAAGCTACCCGCCATACGTTCTATCGGTTATAGACAGGCTTGGGAGTATTTAGAGGGTAAAATTAATGCTGATACAATGCGGGAAAAAGCCATTATCGCGACCCGTCAGTTGGCTAAGCGGCAGTTAACTTGGTTGCGTTCTGAAAAGGACATTATCAAACATGATTGTTTAGAAAATAATTTTTCAGCCATATTTTCAGAAATTGGCTGTTTTTTATCAGATAACTAGCTTAGTACCGTTAAATGTGCTTTTAGTTCACTTGTATATGCTGCTATCATTCAGGGTAATGTAGGGAAGCATCTTGATCAAAATTTAATGCGGTTGATCGAGGGCCTGAAGTTGCGAGCAACTTTATAAAATATAGCAATAACCATAACTGAAAAGAACACAAGGAGAAACACATGTCGTCTAAGGGACACA
>JBMZDT010000006.1:0-16450 GCA_049614505.1 Leucothrix sp. | reverse complement strand
GATAATTCTTAAGATGGCTTCTTTGTAGCCGCCATGTTCACCAATGTTTTGGCTCATGATTTCTACCTGCCAGCCACGTACTTCAGCATAGCGTGAGTACATACGAAATAAATCACCTGCAAAAATTGCTGCCTCGTCGCCACCCGTTCCTGCTCTGACTTCCAGAAAAATATTGCTGTCATCATTAGGATCTTTGGGTAATAGCAAGACCTGAAGAGTTGTTTCCAGTGCGTCAAGTGTGGCATTAGCGTCACGTAACTCGTCTTGAGCAAGTTCTTTCATTTCTGGGTCATCGAGCATTTCTAAGGCCGTTGCTTTATCTTCGCTCGCCTGCAAATATTGCTCATATTCTCTAACGACAGGTTCAAGCTGGCTGTATTCCATTGAAAGCTGTCTAAACTGATTCTGATCGTTAATCACATCGTTTTCAGAAAGGAGAATGGCAATTTCAGCGTAACGTTCGCTGAGGCTCTCCAGTTTATTTAGGATAGATGCTTTCAATGTTAATCTTCTTTTTTAATAGTGGATGAGTCAGCTTCATTCAAGCCAAGTAGGTGCTCTGCTGCTTCGAGCATCTTGAGGTCACCAGCGTAAGCTGCATGATTCATTGCCTGAGTTGCTGGGTGCCCTAGTTTGTTGGTTAGTGTATGGGCGAGAAATTGTAGCGCTTCTTCTGGCGTTTTGCCATTTTTCAGTTGCTTGAGCGCTTTACCTAATACTTCTTGCTGAGTGCTGATCAGTTGTTCTCGATACTGCTTAATTTTACCTATTTGTTGTTGTGCATTAAGCCAGCTTAAGAAAACTTGGGTTTCCTCTGCGATCATTAGCTCAGCAATTTCTGCGGCCTGGCGCCTTGAGTCAAGATTGTGGTCAATCACAGACTGTAGGTCGTCAACCGTATATAAATAAATATCGCTCAGCTCGCCTACTTCCGCTTCAATGTCCCTTGGTACTGCAATATCAACCATGAAAATAGGTTTATGTTTGCGTTGTTTGAGTGCTTTTTCCACGCTGCCTTTGCCAATAATGGGAATAGGGGAGGCCGTTGAAGAAATAACAATATCCGCCGAGGCCAAATGTTGGCTAATATCGCTTAACCCGATCACTTGGGCATTTAAGCGCTGGCCGAGTAATCTTGCATTGTCCAAGCTGCGGTTAGCGATAACGAGCTGATTGATACCAGCACCTTGCAAGTGTCTGCCAACCAGCTCAATGGTCTCACCAGCGCCAATCAATAGGGCAGTTTGGGTGTTGAGATCACCAAATATCTGGCGTGCAAGGTTAACGGCAGTGTAGGCGACCGAAACTGAATTAGACCCAATATCGGTTTCTGTTCTAACTTTTTTAGCCGTTGAAAAAGCATGCTGCATTAGGCGATTTAGCTTGTTGCCGATGGCATTATGGGTACTTGCCGTTTTTAATGCAGTCTTGAGTTGTCCTAAAATTTGGGGTTCACCTAAAATAAGAGAATCTAGGCCGCAGGCAACCCTGAACGCATGTTGTATTGCTTCTGTTTCAGTTAGCTGGTAGAGATAGGGTGTTAAATCTTCTTGAGTGCTAGTCTGCTGACGGTTGTACCACTCAGTTAAGTCACTTTGACTTGTGGTGTCGCTGATAGACGCATAGACCTCTGTGCGATTGCAGGTTGATAAAATCAGCTTTTCTTCAAACAACGAGTCATTCGTGCTCAATGCTGTTGTTAGCTGTTGCTCAGAAAACGCAACTTTCTCGCGTACTGCAACGGGTGCCGTTTTATGGTTAATTCCGATAACAACAATTGACATCTCTATGCGTATTCGTGGCGGCTTTCAGGAAATCAGATTCTCTGACAGGCGTCTCAGGAATACAAGTAGACTTTCAATAATGGCCGATTAGTAGTATAAAAAAGATTTGGGGCCTATTGATTCAAAGGGAGCCTCAAAACTAACAATAAAATGGAGGCTCCAGTTAGCAGCTTTTTTGAGCACTTCGCTCTCGTCAACTGGTTTTGTCAACAGGTTTAAGGTAGAAATAATATAAATCCTAACCAAGCCCCCGGAACTCATAGTGACTTTAATGCAAAAAAAATTGATTGTAAGAAATATTTCGCTTCTTCTAACAATGAGCGCTGTCGCTGTTATGGGGGGCTGCAAAGATGTCGAGCTTCCACTCATTAGTCAATCCAATGCCGCAGCATTGGAGCATGTCCCCAAAAAACTCCCTAAACCTTCACCCAATCAGTATATGTACCATACGCTGGCTGCTGAAATGTATCGCTTGCAAGGGGATGACGATGCGGCAACATTGCACTATGAGCGGGTTATTGAGGGTAATCAGGATGTTGCGCTGGCTAGGGTGGCTACTGAGACAGCGGCACAGACACCGTACCTTGGTAAGGCCATATACAGTGCAGAACAGTGGGTCAGTATTGGTAGTGATCAAGTGGAGGCGCGCCAATATTTAGCATTATTGCTGTTACGTGATAAGCAGTTTGAGCGTGCGGCGAGTGAACTCAATGAAATTCATCAGTTAATTGCGGATGGGGACTATGATGCGTTGTCATTTTTAACATCACTAATCTCCCTTGAATCGCATCATGACAGTGCGTTTAAAGCGTTTGAAATTTACATAGAGAAATACAACGATACGGCAATTGGGCAGCTTAAGCTGGCAAGGATTGCGCTAGATCAGCAAAAGTTTAATGATGTGATTGCACGTGTTGATAAATTAAACAACCGACTGTCGCCTGAGCTGGCGGATGAAGCGAGAGTGCTAAAGAGTAAAGCGTTGTACAAGCTAGGTAAAAAAGAGGCCTCAATGCAGGTCATGCAGCATTTAGTTACGGGGGCGCAGGTTGATAATACCAGTCGTTTAGAGTATGCCAGGCTGCTGATGCTGAACGACAACCAAGCGGGTGCCATTGAGCAATTAGAGGCTATTTATGCCAACTCTCCTGAGAATTTAGAGGTATTAAAATCACTGGTCGCACTCTACATTGCCGAAAGCAAGTTCGTTGAAGCGGAAAAGCATGCCAAAATCCTGGTTCAAGAGGGAGCTTATGAGAACTTGGCGCATCATTTTATGGCTGAAATTCATGAAAGCCGTAATGAGATGGACGAGGCATTGCATGAGTTTAGAGCGGTAGAGCAAGGGGAATATTATAGTAGTGCTCAGCGGCGAATTTCTGAGCTATTGGTAGAGCAGTATAGCCTTGAGGTAGCGAAAGATTGGTTAGCAACCAAGCGAAAGGCTAGCGATTCGATCGATCTTGATTTTTTATACTGGCGCCTTGAGGCAGAGCTTTTATTAAAATATAGCGATAATCAAGGGGCTTATATTGCATTTAAAAACGCCCATAAAATCGATGCAGATAACGGTCAGCTAAACTATCAGTACGCTATCGTGGCACAGAGTGTGGGTGAGATTGAGCTGGCAGAGCGCCTGCTGCTAGAAATTATACGTGTCAAACCAGACAATGCTGAAGCACTTAATGCGCTGGGCTTTATGCTACTTGAGAAAACGGATCGGATTACTGAGGCTTCATCATTGATAGAAAAAGCCCATCAGTTACTGCCTGATGATGCGGCTATTGCTGACAGTATGGGTTGGTTGCACTTTCATAAAGGGAATTTTCAAGAAGCTGCTGCACTATTGTTTGCTGCCTATCAGAAAACAGAGGATCCAGAAATTGCTAGCCATCTGATTGAAGTGCTGGTATCTCAGGGGGAAACTAAGCAGGCTAAAGATCTGTTGGCGCGCATGATGCAACAATACCCAGATGATGAGCGACTTAAGACCATACAAAAAAAAATTATCGATATATAATGAACGCCGATTGGTAAAATAGTTAACAATAACCATGGAAGGAAATATTGAATGAATAAGGCTAACTCCCTGCTACTCGCCACAATGGTTGGCTATGTGCTGACAGGGTGCTCAACACAACAAACCTCTCAACGAGCTCAGGTCGCACAAAATACCCCTCAATCACAGGGAATTGTTGCTGCGCCAGCTGCCAAAGCGACTCGACCTAAGTCCGTTGCTGTGAGGCCTAAGCCAAGGGTTGCAAAGCCGCGTGTGGTTGCGGTCAAGGCAAGGCCCGTAGCGACTAAGCGTTCTGCGGTAGTGAGGCGACCTAGAGCGACACCTGCTGCGCCTAGGGTTCAGACGGTAAGAAAACCTAAGCCTACGCCATCCGCACAGCAGACACCGTGGAAACGTCGTCAAAGTGCCATGGGTCGTATGCAGTCATGGCGTATGGGAGGGCGAGCAGCACTACGCTTCAAAGGTGATGCTTGGACGTTTGGTTTGAACTGGTTGCAGCGAAATAGACAGCAATACAGTCTACAAATTAGAAACCCAATTACTGGAACTGTGGTGGGCATCCTAGACCAAAGCCCTGGTCGGGCGACCTTGAGGTCTCGTGGTAAAACAAGCACGGGGACAGATGCTGAACGCTTATTGCAACAGCAGCTGCGTGTAAAAATGCCAGTAAACGGGATGCCTTATTGGATCCGAGGTGTCATGGCACCACAGTACCCAGTGGGTAAGGTAGTGTTAGATGCTAAAGGAAGGCCTAAGCAAATTGTTCAGGCAGGTTGGGTGATTGATTACTTCAATTATCGTGGCCTTTCCTTTGATGCGCTACCAGGTAAAGTGAATATCTCTAGGGCACAAGAGCGTGTGAACGTGAGAATATTGGCAAAGCAATGGCAAAAACGCTAGATGATCTGTGGTGCATTCCTGCGCCAGCTAAATTAAACCTCTTTCTGCACATCACGGGTGTGCGGGAAGATGGTTATCATGACTTACAAACCGTATTTCAACTGTTGGACTATGCTGATGACGTGTTTTTAAAGCGTCGAATGGATGGCCAAATTTACCGCACCTGTGGTTTAGAGGACGTTAATCCCGCCGATGATTTGGTGGTCAAAGCTGCCAAGGCGTTAAAAGCGCACACGGGAACAGCTTGGGGGGTTGATGTTGGCGTGACTAAACGGCTCCCTGTCGGTGGTGGTATTGGTGGGGGCAGTTCAGATGCTGCCAGTACTTTGATGGGGCTAAACAAGCTTTGGCAGTGTGGCTTGACACAAGCTGAATTGTTAACCTTAGCGCGCTCCTTAGGTGCTGATGTGCCCGTTTTTGTGAATGGAAAAAATGCTTGGGCAGAAGGCATTGGTGACCAGCTAACAGAAATTTATTTGCCTGAAAAGTGGTACTTAGTGATTCACCCTAATGTGCATATTTCAACAGCAAAACTTTTTTCATCAGATGAGTTGACAAGAGACAATCCCATACTTAGAATACGCGACTTTCCTGACACAGACACTTCAAATACTTTTGAAGCAGTGGCAAGAAAGCAGTACCCTGAAGTAGATCTTGCACTTCAATGGCTTGGAAGTTATTCCAAAGCAAAAATGACTGGAACAGGTAGTTGTGTATTTGCCGCGTTTGATTCATTTGAAGTCGCAAATAAGGTGTTAGTTCAGGTCCCTGAGAATTGGAGTAGCTTCATAACGAAATCGGTGGCTCAGTCGCCTATGTTAGATGAAGTGAGTAAAATACCAGTTGCTTAGGGATATTTGATGGGTCGTCGCCAAGTGGTAAGGCACCGGGTTTTGATCTCGGCATTCGTAGGTTCGAACCCTACCGACCCAGCCATATAATTCCGATTTAAAGTCTGCTTCAAGCAGACTTTTTTCATTAAGGAAGCTATCAATCATGTCCGAGATAGAGAGGATGATGATTTTCGCAGGTAATGCGAACCCTCCACTGGCACAAGAAGTCTCTGAATGTGTTGGTTTACCCCTAGGCAGAATGCAGCTTAGCCGTTTTAGTGATGGTGAAGTACATGCAGAAATTCTTGAAAATGTTCGTGGTCAAGATGTCTTCCTAATACAGCCAACCTGTGCACCCACCAACGATAACCTGATGGAATTGCTTATCGTCGTTGATGCGTTATATCGAGCATCTGCTGGACGTATAACTGCCGTCATTCCTTACTATGGTTATGCAAGGCAGGATCGGCGTGTTAGGTCAAGGCGAGTCCCTATATCAGCCAAGCTAGTGGCGGATATGTTATCGACTAGTCACATTGATCGTGTGCTAACCATTGATTTGCACTCCGACCAGATTCAAGGTTTCTTTGACCTCCCGGTCGACAATGTTTACGCCTCAGGCGTAATGCGCCAAGACATTTTGAGTAAGAACTACAGCGATCTGATGGTGGTATCACCTGACGTGGGTGGTGTTGTTCGTGCTAGGGCGTTATCAAAGTCTATTGGTGATGTCGATTTGGCCATTATCGATAAGCGACGTCCTGAACCCAATGTATCCGCTGTGATGAATATCATCGGCGATGTTAACGGTAAGACTTGTGTGCTTATTGATGACTTAGTTGATACGGCCGGTACCTTGTGTCATGCCGCCGAGGCTCTAAAGAAGCAAGGCGCGGTGAAAGTTGTTGCTTACGCCACTCATGCCGTATTTTCTGGGCCTGCCGTTGATAATATTAGTGGCTCTGAATTGGATGAGGTTGTTGTTAGTAACTCTATTCCTTTGTCCGTCAAGGCTCAGCAGTGCAGTAAAATTCGTCAGCTTTCTGTTGCGCCTGTACTTGCAAATACGATGTTGCACATTAATCAGGATCAGTCAGTGAGTGATTTATTCGACGAATCCTGATTGATTGCATAGTTTGATGCTAATTGTAAGCTGTTAGCGTCAATAAATTTTGGTGAACCGCAGTGATTTGGTCGCGAATACTGCGGTTTTTGTTATACAGGCCCATTTAGGGTCACTATTGTTACATGGAGAATCATGGCTATTTCATATTCATTAGACGCTGTACTTCGTACGGATGAAGGCAAAGGTGCGAGCCGCCGCCTACGTCGCACAGGTAAAATTCCTGCTGTTGTTTACGGCGGAGAGGGCGGAGCTGTCTCAATCAGCTTGGCAGAAAACCAGCTTGTGCGTCACTTGCAGGATGAGCAGTTTTACTCATCGATTATTGACCTGAAACTAGAATCAGGCGCAGAGAAAGTATTGCTTCGTGATCTACAGCGTCACCCAGCACGTCCGGTCGTTTTGCATGCTGATTTGTTGCGTGTAAACAGTAAAGAAAAGGTCAAAATTACGGTACAGCTTCACTACATCAACGAAGACTCTGCTGTGGGCGTCAAGATGGATGGTGGCCGTGTAACCAAGTCAATGGTGGATGTTGAAATTAGCTGTTTAGTTAAAGACATTCCTGAGTTTATCGAAGTTGATTTGATTGATTTGAAGATGGGTGAGTCTTTGCATCTGTCAGATTTAAACCTGCCAGAAGGGGTTGAATCAGTACAGCTAGCGTTGGGTGAAGGTCACGATTTGGCGATCGCAACGATCGGTAAGTAATCAGTAGGAGCTAAGGTAATGACTGATTCAGTGATTAAGCTGATTGCAGGCCTTGGTAATCCCGGCGTGAAGTACGACAAAACCCGGCACAATGCCGGGTTTTGGTTTGTTGATGAAGTGGCTCGGCGTTTTTCTGGGATATTTAAATTAGAAAGTAAGTTTTCTGGAGAGTGTTGCAAGGTCAGCATTGCTGGAAATACTGTCTGGCTAATTAAGCCAACAACGTTTATGAATCGTAGTGGCCTGTCGGTCAAACAGCTATCATCTTTTTTTAAAATACCTGCAGAACATATCCTGATCGCACACGATGAGTTGGATATTGCCCCTGGTACTTTGCGGCTGAAATCAGGTGGTGGTCACGGTGGCCATAATGGTTTGCGTGATTTACACGCCCAGATAGGCAAAGACTATTGGCGTTTAAGGGTTGGTATTGGCCATCCAGGGGCGGCTAATAAGGTGGCAGACTATGTTTTGTCGAGACCTTCTGCCGCCGACGAGGTGGAAATTTACAATAGTGTAGATCGTGCCGCCGATGAGATCGAACGAATTGTGCAAGGTGACATGCAGAAAGTCATGAACACGTTGCACACAAAGTAATGAGAGTGAATTATGGGTTTTAAATGCGGAATTGTTGGCTTGCCAAATGTTGGTAAATCAACCTTGTTCAATGCGTTAACCAAAGCAGGTATATCTGCTGAAAACTATCCTTTTTGTACCATCGAGCCTAATGTAGGCATCGTGCCAGTACCTGATTTGCGACTACAAGTGCTAGCAGATATCGTGAAGCCAAAAGAGCGAGTGATTGCCACAACAATGGAATTTGTGGATATCGCTGGTTTGGTTGAAGGTGCTTCAAAAGGCGAAGGCTTGGGGAATAAATTTCTATCTCATATTCGTGAGACGGATGCGATCGCTCAGGTTGTACGCTGTTTTGAGAATGATGATATTGTGCATGTTAATGGCAAGGTCGATCCGCTGGCGGATATTGAAACCATCAATACTGAACTAGCGCTTGCAGACCTAGATGCTGTAGAGCGGGCAATACAGCGTGTGACTAAAAATACACGCTCAGGAAATAAAGATGCGTTAGCGCAGAAAGTACTCTATGAGCGGCTTTATGAGCACCTAGGTGAGGCACAGCCTGCCCGCTCCTTTGAGTTAACGGATGATGAGCAGGTGTTAATGCGTGAGTTACACCTCATCACGATTAAGCCGTTACTGTTTATTGCTAATGTGAATGATGATGGCTTTGAGAATAATGATTTGTTGGATGCCGTTCGCCAACAAGCAGAAAAAGAAGGGGCTGAACTTGTCGTTGTGTGCGCTTCACTAGAGGAAGAGCTGTCACAGTTAGATGAGGAAGATCAGGGAGAATTCTTGGAAGATTTGGGGCTGGAAGAGCCAGGCTTGAACCGAGTGATTCGCGCAGGTTATAGCATGCTGAGCTTGCAGACCTTCTTTACAGCAGGCGAAAAAGAAGTAAGGGCTTGGACTGTTGCAGTCGGTGGTACTGCGCCTAATGCCGCTGGCCGCATTCACACTGATTTTGAGCGTGGATTTATTCGTGCCGAAGTCGTCGCCTATGATGATTATGTTGAGCACAGCGGGGAATCCGGCGCAAAAGACGCTGGGAAATGGCGTCTTGAGGGTAAGGATTACATTATGGCTGAAGGGGATGTTGTTCATTTTAGATTTAATGTCTAAACCCGGTTGACACTGGTATGCGATACCGATATATTTCGCATCCTCAACGAGATTGATTGGCTACATAGCTCAGCTGGTTAGAGCACATCACTCATAATGATGGGGTCCCAGGTTCGAATCCCGGTGTAGCCACCATATTTTAAAAGGCCCTTAGCATTTATGTTAAGGGCCTTTTTTATTATGCGTTAGTGGTTATTATTGTTTTCTAAGCAATACAGATAATGGGGATGATTTAAACGTTAAATCATATTATTATGCTGTACTTTTATGGCTGATTTGACGGATTCAAGTCATACGTCGCCTCAGTTGTCTATATTAAGTCAGGAGAAAACACGTGGAATTATCCGGGGCCAAGATTTTCGTTGAAAGTCTCAAGGCAGAGGGCGTAGACACTATATTTGGTTATCCTGGTGGTGCCGTACTGTTTCTCTACGATGAGCTAGACAAAGCTGCAGGTGAGGTTGACCACATCTTAGTGCGCCATGAACAGGGTGCTGTGCATGCTGCCGAAGGTTACGCTAAATCGACCAATAAAGTGGGTGTGGCAATCGTTACCTCAGGGCCGGGAGCGACAAATGCGGTCACGGGCATTGCTGATGCGTATATGGACTCTGTGCCGATGGTTGTGTTTACGGGCCAGGTGCCTCGTGCGCTCATTGGTAATGATGCTTTCCAAGAGGTTGATATTATTGGCATCACACGCCCTTGTGTGAAGCATAATTTTCTTGTCAAAGACATTAAAGACCTAGCTTCGACCATAAAGAAAGCATTCTACATCGCAGGTAGCGGTCGTCCAGGGCCAGTATTGATTGATATCCCAAAAGATATTACGGATGGTAAAGAGAAGATTGCATTTGACTACCCAGATACGGTGGATATTCGTTCTTACAATCCAAAAATCAAAGGCAATCCTAAGCAGATAAAATTAGCAGCCAGTGCGCTGTTGGAATCTAAAACACCGATTTTATACACCGGTGGTGGCGTTGTGCTTTCTGGTGGTGCTGAAAAGCTAACAGAGCTTGCAAGGTTACTTAACTTCCCCGTAACAAATACGCTAATGGGCTTGGGTGGCTTCCCATCGACCGATCCTTTATTTGTCGGTATGTTAGGCATGCACGGTACTTATGAAGCGAATATGGCGATGCATAAGTCGGATTTAGTGGTCGCAATAGGATCACGCTTTGATGATCGTGTCACAGGAAATATTGAGAAATTCTGCCCTAATGCAAAGATCATTCATGTAGACATTGATCCCGCTTCTATTTCAAAAAATGTATTGGTTGATATTCCTATTGTGGGTGATGTCAAACAAGTATTAACTGATCTGGTCGATGAGCTGAATCGTCGTGATAAAAAGCCTGACCAAGAGGCTTTGAGTGCTTGGTGGGATCAGATTAATGAGTGGCGCAAAACAGACTGTCTGCGGTATGAGCAGGGTGATGACGTCATTACTGCACAGTATGTTATTGATAAATATTGGCAGCTGACTAACGGTGATGCTTATGTCTGTTCGGATGTGGGACAGCATCAAATGTGGGCGGCTCAATATTATAAGTTTGATAAGCCGCTGCGTTGGATCAATTCAGGTGGATTAGGCACTATGGGCTTTGGCTTGCCCGCTGCAATGGGAGTTCAGCTGGCACACCCTGATGCGGAAGTAGCCTGCATTACGGGTGATGGTAGTATCCAAATGTGCATTCAGGAGCTTGCAACCTGCACGCAGTATCAATTGCCGATTAACATCATATCGCTTAATAACGGTTATTTGGGTATGGTGCGTCAGTGGCAAGAGTTTTTCTATCAGAAACGTTACTCTATGTCGTATATGGATTCGCTGCCGGACTTCGTAAAACTGGCTGAGGCCTACGGTCATATCGGTTTGCAGATTAAAGATCCCGCAGATGTAGAAGGTGCATTGAAACAAGCGATTGATGATAAGCAGCGTTTGTATTTCCTAGACTTTATTACGAATCCTGAAGAAAATGTTTATCCGATGATTCCTGCTGGTGCAGGTCAGAATGAAATGATTTTGGTATAACTATGCGACATGTAATTTCAGTTTTAATGGAAAACGAATCCGGTGCTTTATCACGAGTCGTTGGCCTCTTCTCAGCGCGCGGTTATAACATTGAGTCATTGTCAGTTGCGCCAACAGATGACGATAGTTTGTCTCGGTTAACGTTGGTCACGCGGGGTAGTGAGCAGATTGTTGAACAGATTCTTAAGCAGCTTAATAAATTGATTGAGGTTGTCAAAGTCACCGATTTGTCAGACTTTAAGCATATTGAGCGCGAGATGATGCTGATTAAGCTTGAAGCGAAACGCCCAGAATCTATGACAATGATCAAGCAAGTCGCTGACGTTTTCCGTGGTAAAGTGATCGACCTGAGCAATAAGACGTTTACGATTGAAGTCTCAGGTAATGGCGAGAAGTTAGATGCTTTTATTGAATCAATGAGTGAGCACAGCATTTTAGAGGTGGTTCGCTCAGGTTGTATTGGTATTGCTCGGGGCAATGTCGCTTTGAAGGTTTGAGTTAAAAGCTAGAACTGATTTATTGGCGAAGCCTGAATGTGGTTTCGCCATTTTTATTGATAAGCTTGTGTCCTACTAGCCATTCATGGGCGTCTTCTGCGTCAGACTCAAACCACGCTTTAGCAGAGCCTAATCGAAAACTATATCCCCAGTTATCCATGTCGCACATCATTTTGTTCTTACTAATAAAGCTAAGCTCTGCGGTGAGCAGTATTTGTAGGTAACACACAGCGTTTTCTTCGTTCGCAGTACCGCCCGCATTAGTATTCAACACTGCTCTGCGGTGTTGATCCATGCAGATGTAGTGGCAGCTCTCATGGAGTACTGAGTGTAGGGGGGTGTCGGGTCTGACATACAGTTGATCTTGAATCAGGCCTGCTTCTTGATCTCCCCAGAAGCTCCCTGGGATAGCATCATCTGAGGCAACAACATTGAGTGTGAGCTGGTACTTGTAAAGCAGCTGTGAAAGTTCTTTGCCATCAATATCGCTGATTAATAAAACTTTAGTTTCACGTTGTTGGTGAGCCACTAATTAGTGCAAGTTGTCTTCAAAATGGAACTGCTTAATGTGTAGTTGAGCGTCTTGCTCACTTAAATCGATGAAAAACTTCCCAGTGCGAGTCACCCATTTGCCGCGGCCTGCAAATTGGAATCTGGAGAGGAATTTCCCTTCCCCATGCAAGCCAGAAGGAACGGGCTTCCATAAAAAACTATGCAAAAACACCTTTTTTTGATCCGCAGAAATAAACAAATCCGTCATCTGTTTGGAAGATTGCGGAGAAGGGTTTTGAAACTGTAATTCACTGATCAGGTCATCTTCTAAGGCGGCTTCGAGTTCATTAATGAGTAGGCGAACTCTCAGATCATTTTGAAATGGCGAGAGAGAGTTTGATCCATCAACGGGAGTGGCGGGAGCGATAGGCGATAATCTGTTGCCTGCCAGTGTAATGTAAGTCTTGTTTCCAGTATTTTGGTTGGGAGCAACAGGATCTTGTCGAACAATGGACTGAGGGGTTGATGGAACAATTAAAACAACCAGGAAGCTGGCCAAAACCAATCCAAAAATACCACACATGAGGACATAGTTGATGTGTTTTTTCTGTTGTTGCCGACGGTAAGCTGAGCTCGGCCTGGGGGCATTATTAACCTTAACACTACCAAATTGATTTTCTTGATTTTGAGGGGGCTCAAGAGCATCTTCAGGAGCAGATGAGTGATATAGAGGAATTGCATGGTCAACCTTGACCTGCTCGTAAGAGTCTTGCACCTGCTGGAGAATATAAGGCTTACCCTGTTGCATTTTGTCTGGGTGAAAAATATTCAGCAAAAGTTTTTTGTGCAATAAGCACCGTTCTAAACTTGTTTTCTCTCTAGCCGCTAAGCCACGATAAGGGCTGTGTTCAAAACCCTCTAGGATAAGCAATAAAAATTTTATAAACGCTTGTTTCATCTCTTGTTCATCAAAAACAATTGTTTCAGCCAATTCATTTCTCTTTTTCTTAGAAGACGCTGCTTGGAGCAATGCTAGCATGCCATCAGGCAGCGCCCTCATTAGATACCATTGTTCCAGCCCTTTTTCGGGGTGCATATGGAGGTAAAGTGCAAATTGTATGGCTGTTTTTTTCATAAATTTATTCAGCTTAAAATATTAGGACTTCTTTGGGCTGGTATAAGTGTAGTAACTATCTTCGTTGTATTCTGGATTGCTAGCACGATCAACACGCGTTAGTAGGGTTCCAATGATATTACCACTGGTTCTCTCTAGCCGTTTAAGCGTTGATAACAAAGATGCCTTACGTGTTTTTCCTGCTTGCACTGACAAAATTGTGGCATCTGCAAGGTTAGATAATACTAAAGCGTCTGCTAAGCCAATAACCGGTGGGCCATCAATGATAACGTAATCGAACTCGTCAAGTGAGGTTGTTAACAGCTCCTGCATACGTTTGCCTGACAGAAGTTCAACTGGATCTGGTGGAATCGGGCCTGACGTAATGACCCTAAGCTGTTTAATAAGGCATGGTCGGCTAATTTCTTTGGCGTCACCTGCACCCGCAAGGTAGTTGGTGAGTCCTTCTAGATTCTCAAGTTTTAACAGCTGATGAATACTTGGATTACGCAAATCGGCATCAACGAGTAGCACCTTGCTACCAATCTGTGCATACGCAGTTGCTAAATTAACAGCAATACTACTTTTGCCCTCAGCTGGGTTGGAGCTAGTAACGAAAGTAACCCTTGGTGCTCCTAGTTGGGTTGAGAATTTTAAGCTGGTACGTAATGAGCGAATGGCTTCAGCAAGTGGCGAGCGTGGGTCCATATGGGCAAGCAGCGCAATTTGGTCATCTGATTGGTTTTTGATGTTAGGCAATAAGCCAAGGACTGGTAATCCCGTGATGCGCTCTAGCTCGTCAGCATTCTTTAAGCTGTCATCCATAAACTCTCTCAGGAAGGCCGCACCCATGCCCAGCATTAAACCAAGCATTAAGCCAAATGCAAGATTATTCCGAAGCTTTGGCTTGTGCTTTTCATACGGCACACCAGCTTTATCAATGATGCTAATATTATTAGCCCCCAATCGGCCTGCAATGGTGGCTTGTTTGAGTTGCTGGAGCAGCTCTTTATGTTGGATCCTATTGGATTCCACTTCGCGCTTTAAGGTGTTGTATTTGATGCTATTGCCTTGTGTGGTAATGGCATTGCTCTTTAAGTCTGACAGCTGCTTCTTAATCAATCCTAGGCTAATTTGAGCTGATTCCGACTCTGATTTCAACGATGCTAACACTGTGCTGGCTCCCGCATTTATTTCAGCTCTTAGGCGGGTAATTTGGCTTGTCAGGCGACGGATCGCGCGATTTGTTCCTGACGATGAGCGCTTAATTCTTGCATCGCGATCAGCAATTAACTTGGCTAAATCGCTGCCTTTCTCCTGCATATCAGGGTCTTTTGACAAAACGGCAATGGTTGACGGATCGCTTAGATCAGCAGATTTAGCTTGAGTATAAATGGCCAGTGCCGCAATACTCTCACGCTCTGCTTTAACTAGATCTTCACTCAGTTTTTTAAGAGAAAAGGTGTCCGTACTTTCACCATCAATATCCTGAACGATTTCATAACGTCTGGCGTAGTCATTGAGTGCACGCTCTGATCGTTCAAGGTTTTGTCGAACTTGTTGAATGTTTTCAGTAAGGAATTCTTTAGAGTAAGAAGCGGTATCAAAACGTTTTTCTAGGTTCATTCTAACAAACGTTTTGGCAATGGCATTGGTGATATCAGCGGCGAGCTTTGGATCAGTAGAATCGTAGTTAATGGCAACTAACTGAGAGTTACTAACGGGCTGTACTGTTAAATTATCAATAAACAGGGCTTCAGTTCTTTCTGAATTATTTTGATTAGTGACGGTTAACCCTAGCGCCTTTTTAATACTGCTAACGACCCCAAATGAGGTGTCTTTTGTATCCAAACCGAGCTGATTGATGACCCGGCGAGCCAAAGCTTTACTTTGGATCAGTTTACGCTGTGTTTCATGGAAGTCTTTGTCACTTCTGGACTCAAGCGTTTCGAACATGTTGCCACTAATAATTTGCTTGGCGTTTCGTTCAATTTGTATGGTGGAGCTTGCTTGATATACTGGCTTCATCATTAGTGTTACAAGCAATACGGCCAGTAAAGTGATCAGGGTGATTGCTGCGACCAACCACTTGCGGCGGGCAATAATGCCAATGAACTCTTTAAGATCTAAACCACTTGCAGGTGCGAGCAACTCTTCTGGGTAAACAGAGCTAGGGTGTGGAACTACTTGACCACCGGACATTTGATTATTAGGGACTCGTGATGGAAGTCTTGGGTTACTGTCAACACTCATAAGTAATTTGTCATATAGTTAGATGATAAGGTTTTTGATGCTGTTCAAAAATCTCTGCGAGTAGATTGTTTGATCAATTTCAAATTGTGTGTATTGTGTTTTGATTTAATGACCTGCTCAAATGATCTAAGACAAACACGCTTTTATAGTAGATAAACACAATATTAAAGGCCATTAAGCTGAGTTTTACGTGATGAGTACTGCAAAATGCAAGTGCTCTTATTTCTCCTATCGTGGCGACGAATAATACCAATTCTCAGGGGTTAGTACAATCGGTAGTAATTTCCTATGTAATTGATATTGATGAAATATTTTCTTTAGAAGTGTGCATTTAAGCAAACTTCCGATTTATAAACGATCTGGTCGGGGTTTCAAAAAGTTTATAAGAGGCAATTGATATAATAATCAGCAATGCCAGTGCAACATAAAAATCAGCGGTCTCTCCTAGGTTCAACCTTTTTTCTAATACCTTATTGTATAGCCCAAAAATAGGCTTTTGCAAAATATACAAAGAAAAACTGGCTTCGCCGAGTAATATTAAAATAGGGTGACTTAGCCACCGTTGGATTTTTCCTTTACTAGCCGCTAGTACCCAGATAAAGAATAAGAAAGCAGGTGCGATTAGGCCGTTGGTATAGGCAATGTTGACGCCAATAATAGACTCGATCCAAGGCCTTAATTCTAGTAGCAGCACAACAATAATGAAGGCACCCAGCAACCATAGAGTATTGGGTGCTGGCATTTTGTGGGCATTTTGCTTAAACAAGACGCCGCAAACTAGACCTGCTAAAAACGCATTAATGTGCATTAACGGATTATAGTAAACGAAATCATGTAGTGAACCGTTAACCGTATAGTCAGCGCTATTAATGCTAGTGAGTAATACATATTGCGTTATTACCCAACAAACTACAGTAGCAATGGCTAGATACTTCAATCCAGATCGATAAATCAACGCTAAAAGCAGCGGGAAGCACAAAT
>JBMZDT010000005.1:0-16938 GCA_049614505.1 Leucothrix sp. | reverse complement strand
AGACAATCGCGCAACCACGGTTAACATGGTTGAAAAAATTGCTTCACAGGTTTTCATTCCTCTCACGGTTGGTGGCGGAATACGCGAAGTTGAAGACGTACGCAGAATGCTTAATGCAGGCGCAGACAAAGTAGCGATTAATACCGCAGCTATTTACAACCCTGAGCTAGTGCGCGAAGCAACTGATTACTTTGGCTCACAATGTATTGTCGTTGCCATCGATGCAAAAAAGGTCAGCGAAGCAGGTGAGCCTGATCGTTGGAATATCTTCACCCACGGTGGACGCAAAGATGCTGGGCTTGATGCGGTCGAGTGGGCCAAGAAAATGGCTGAGTATGGCGCTGGTGAGCTGCTAGTTACCAGCATGGACAGAGATGGCACTAAAGCAGGTTTTAATTTACCACTCACTAAAGCCATTACGGATGCGGTTAACATCCCAGTGATTGCTTCGGGTGGGGTAGGAAATTTACAACATTTAGCCGATGGTGTGACACAAGGCGGCGCTGATGCCGTTTTGGCCGCCAGCATCTTCCATTTTGCGGAGTACACGGTTGGCGAAGCAAAAGCATTTATGGCTGATCAAGGGATTGAGGTACGGCTATGACACAGGATACACTCAGCGCGGTTGCTGATGTTTTAGAGGCGCGTAAAGGGGCAGACGCAGATAGCTCCTACGTAGCAAAGCTCTATCATAAAGGCACGGATGCTATTTTAAAAAAAATTGGGGAAGAAGCCACAGAAGTCGTGATGGCGGCCAAAGATGGTGAGCCGGATAAAATTGTCTATGAAGTGGCCGACTTATGGTTTCACAGCATGGTATTACTGGCCGAACAAAACTTACACCCGGACGCCGTGCTGGCAGAACTCCAGCGTCGTTTCGGAACATCGGGCTTGGTCGAGAAAGCAAGCCGACCACAAGAGTAATTTAGGAGAAAGTTCATGGTTTTAGGATTTGGAATGCCGAGCATTGGTTCATTGGTTATCATTTTGGTGATCGTGTTATTGCTATTTGGTACAAAGCGCCTACGCAGTGCGGGCGGTGATTTAGGTGGCGCGATAAAGAACTTTAAAAAGTCTATGACCGATGCCAAGAAAGACATGATGGATGCAGCAGAAGACAAGGTCGAGCAAGTGGCCAAAGATGACCCGAAGGTCATTGACGCTGAAGTTAAAGTAAAAGACCAAGACAAGGTCTAATTTCATCACCTTGAACAGGTAACGCCATGTTTGACGCAGGTTTTCTGGAGATGCTGGTAATCGGCATTATTGCGCTAGTCGTTATAGGACCAGAGCGCCTGCCGGGTGTTGCCCGCACCATTGGTGGCTGGATTGGCAAAGCACGTGCCTTTGTTGATAGCACCAAACGTGACATTGAGCGTGAAATCAATGCTAGCGAAATGCGCGAGCTGCTTGATAGCCAGAAAAAAGAAATTGATGAGCTACGCAATATCGTGGACGACACCAAAGAGAGCTTTAAACAGCAAGCCTCTGAGGTCACTAAATCGTTTACGGACTCTGCCAAGACCTTGCAAGAAACCACTAAAACAGACAGCGGATTAAGCACGTCTCAACCAAACAAATCAGTTAAAAACGATGAGTAAAAAGCCTACTAATAACACTGAGGAATCAAAGCTCAGCAGTTTCGTCTCTCATCTATTTGAACTGCGCGACCGCCTGCTAAAAATGGTCATCGCTATTGGTGTATTTTTCATTATTCTTGCACCGTTTGCTCGCTACATTTATGACCTGTTTGCTAAACCACTGGCTGACACACTGCCAGATGGCGTTACCATGCTCATCACAGGGGTAGCTGCGCCATTACTAGTCCCTTATAAACTAGTACTCATGGCCGCCTTCCTGATTGCACTACCGTATGTGTTTTATCAGGCTTGGCAGTTTGTTGCACCAGGGCTCTATAAGCACGAGAAGCGCCTAGTCTTTCCATTGCTGGCTTCAAGTGTATTACTGTTTTATTGCGGTATCGCCTTCGCCTACTTCGTACTGTTGCCGATGATGTTTACAGTACTCCCAATGTTTACACCGGACACAGCGACCTACAGCCCAGATATCGGCTCTTACCTTGATTTTGTGATGATGATGTTTATTGCATTTGGTTTTAGCTTTGAAATGCCCATTGCCACCATCCTATTAATTAGTACTGGCACAACGACCGCTGAAAAGCTTGCTGAAAAGCGTCCTTACGTCATTGTCGGTGCTTTTGTTGTTGGCATGATTCTGACTCCCCCTGATGTTATTTCTCAAATCCTGCTCGCTGTGCCGATGTGGATCTTGTTCGAGCTGGGGCTATTTTTGAGTAAATTCTTTAATCAACGCGTTGCTGAGGCAGGTCTTGCCAAAGACGCTCGTGATAAAGCTGATGCCGATGCAGCAGACAGGCTAGCAGAGGAGTCTGAAGCGGGCGATGACAGTGTTGATCGTAGCCCAAAGCCAACTGTTAGCAGTGCCTCTACTCCACTTGGAACATCTTATATTGATACAGACGATGATGACGGCTACCGACGCGCAGAAGAAGCGGAGGCCAATGATGACAGTGTTGATCTAAGCCCTCAGTCGACAGCCGCTGCGGCAGCAAAAACCAGTGTTGCGGATCAAGCCAATGCACTCTGGAGTGATGAGGCAACTGATCTTGAAACGCCACAACACAAAATACACAATGAAGGCCAAGCAATCGACACCAACCCTTACCAAGCGTTTGAAAACTATGCGCCTAAGTCTGAGGAAGAACTAGATGCAGAGCTGGATGCGATTGAGGCCGAGGAGTTAGCAGAAGAGCAGGCAGAGCTTGAGAAACTGAATGCTAAAACCGAAACTAACGCCCCTGCTAAGGATGATGAGATAGAGACTTTATCGGCACTTGATCCAGACGAAATAAAAAACTTAGAGAACGAACTTGCTGGACTTGAGACTAACGAAAACGCAGCGGAAATCAGTCAAGATTTCACTGATCGTCTTGCACAAGAAAAGGCTCAAGACCCTAGCGATAAAACCTAGCGATTGCGGCTTTTGGGTTTTTTGGCTGTCGCCTCTGACGCAACCTTTTTTGACTGTGCGGCAGAGGCTCTTTCACAATCAAACTTGGTTAATCCGCGGTTGTCTAGCAATAAGTCAATCACGCGCTCACTGGCATCTTGAAAAGCAAAATCTAACGCTAGCTTACCCTCACAGACTTTACCACCAATCCCAAGGTTGGGATTAGCACCGTTTTTTATTAACGCTCTTACCATGGGAAAATGATCAAGTTCGACGGCCTTTTGAATCGCAGGAAAGTCGTTATAAAGATTTGTGTCTGCTTTATACTGAAGCAATAAATCAACAGAGCGAAAATCTGCTTTTGCTGCTGCCAAGACAATAGGCTGTTCAGCCTCCACGTTTTTTCCTGCCAAGTTAGGGTTTGCTTTATTTTGCAGTAAAAACTCAAGAAACGCGTAGTTGGTTGGCCCATCTTGCAGGAGCAAGCTAATCGGGTTAATTTCACCATCAGCCAGCAAATAAGGCTTAGCGCCTGCACGCACCAAAATACGCGCCAAATGATAATTACCAATCTCAATGGATACAAACAACGGTGACGCACCAAGCCATGCAGGTTGCACGCCTAGGTTAACGCCAGCATTTAAAATCGAGCGTACTAAGTTCTCATTTTGTAGACGAATCGCCCTTAATAATACACTCAGTAGGCGCTGCTGCCGGTTACGGCCAAAGCTGGTAAATTCTGGCGATGACTCAGCAACTGATTCACATGTTTCCAGCAGCTTATCACGCATGGTCAAGCGCCTTTTACGGTCTCGCTCGCTCATGACTTTGCATTCACGCAGTAAACGCGCTTTACTGCTCGTCCACTGGGAACCACGAAAACCACACAGGTTAAACAAATTATCATCTTGCTGCTGCACGCTACGCTGGACAAAATTTAAACAATCATCCGCGCGCGCGCTGCTACCAATGCACAGCACTAGCAAAATCAATAGACAATGCAGCTTAATAGGGGGCATATTTTAAGGACAGCTCTCCAGTCCGGCACCTTCACTAGCTATAGTTAGTCAGTTTGAAAAATCACGAACGATTGAAACAGCGTTTTTATACAACTATCGCTTGATCAAGGGCATTATTCATATAGGTTTTTTAGCATCATTTTGTTGCATAATAGCAACATTTCATCCATTAGAACAATCATTAACTCAACAATAAGATTAATTACAAGCAATAATTAACAAAATTACGGCATAAATAAAAATTATATCGCTTAAAACTCATCTCTCGACCAAACATCATCATTATTGAAAACTATTCACTATTTCATTGCCTAGGCACTCACCAGCCATTCTCTGAATAATGCTAGAATGGCTTTTCATTAAATCGTCTCGGAGAAACGTGTGAGCCCTGCTATTAAACCAGCCGTGGAACTGTCTACAGAAGAACTGGTCACCTTTTTACAACAAGCCAACGCAGCCTATCGCAGCGGCAAGCCATTAATTGATGATGCGACCTATGATCAGGTCTACAGAGCAGAATTAACAAGCAGGGAACCTGATCATCCATTCTTAAATTCGGTTGAGCCAGAAGCAGAGCCGGAGACAGCAACCAAGAAAATCCGTCACCTCAAACCCATGCTGTCAACCGACAAGGCGTACACACAGGAAGAAATCAACGCATTTATTACCCGTGTCATTAAGTTTGCTGAAAAAGTTGGAATTGAAGCGAGTGAATTACAGTTTAGAATTACACCAAAACTTGATGGCATGGCCGCCAATTATGAGAATGACATATTGGCAACACGCGGTAATGGCCAGCTTGGTAACGATATCAGCCGCAACCTGCAGCGCGGGCTGGTTGCCGTAGGCGGTGCTAATACTGGGGTTGGCGAAATCGTTATTAGCGACGCGTATTTTAGTGAAAATCTAAATGACCAATTCTCTCATCCACGCAATTTTGTCACTGGTTTAATTGGTGCCGACAATCTCAGTAAAGAAGCACTAGAAGCCATGCAGGATAAAGTGATTCGCTTTGTCCCCTATTCTCAGCTCGACCATGAAATATGCGATACCGAGACACTAGGTCAAGCCGTTGAAAGCCTATGCGCTAACATTGAAGCAGCGTGTGAGTACCCTGTTGATGGCAGTGTAATTGACGTGATGAACCTTGATGTGCGTGAGGCCATGGGCTCAACCAACCATCATCACAACTGGCAAATAGCCAAAAAACTCAAAGGCGAAACCGCTGTTACCACGGTTGAGGGGATTACTTGGCAAACTGGACGCACGGGCCGTATCACTCCGGTGCTTAATGTTAAAACAATCAATTTATCTGGCGCTGATATCTCAAATGTTACGGGGCACAACGCAGGCAATATTAAGAATCTTAATGTTGGCATTGGGGCACAAATAGAAATTGTGCGCAGCGGTGAGGTCATCCCTAAACTACTCGGCGTACTCGCAACCGGGGTAGATGCGGTGATTCCTGATCACTGCCAGACCTGCGATGCTGCTGCGGAAATGGAGCGTGATTTCCTCGTCTGTCAAAACCCTGACTGCGGTGCAAAAATTGAAGCGAGGCTATTACATTTTTTTAGTGTGCTTGGCAATATTGATCTGTTTGGGCCACGCACCATCGCCATACTCGTAGAAAATAACATTACCGAACTGCCTGAGATCTACCAGCAAACAGCGCCTAATTTTGAAGCCATGGGTTTTGGTGCCAAACAAGCAACCAACCTCGTTGAGCAGTTAACCCGCTCTAAAGCCGAAGCCGTTGAAGACTGGCGCTTCTTAGCCGCTTTTGGCATTGAACATTTGGGCCGAGGTGACTCACGCAAGCTACTTCGCGTCCACGAGTTAGCTAGCCTCGCAACACTCAGCAGCGATCAACTGATCGCAATTCCGGGGTTTGGTGAGATTACCGCCGAATCTATCCCGAACTCGCTAGCGGCACGTTGGCCTGTTATCGAAGCGATGCTAGCACTTGGCTTTAACCTGTTATCTGACGAGCCGATTGAAGCGATTGACAGCCCTATTGCTGGAAAACACATTGTGTTTACGGGCTCTATGCAAATGCCTCGTGGCGATATGCAGGAAAACGCCCGCAAACTGGGTGCAACCGTACAAAGCAGCGTCAATAAGAAAACGGAGATTCTAGTCATCGGCGACAAAGTCGGTGCCAAAAAGATAGAGAAAGCAGAATCGTTAGGTACTCAGGTCATTACCGAAGCGGATTATCTGGTGCTGATTCAATAATTAGCCGCTACAACACCAATATTGCCAAAACATTCATCTTAAACAAAATACAGAAGCAAACGGAGCAGCCATGTCATTTAACGCCTTACTCGTCAACCGTAGTGACGATAAAAAAATCACATCGTCTTTAGAAAGCATTGATGAATCACAGCTACCAGAGGGTGATGTCACAGTTGATATCGACTACTCAACACTTAATTACAAAGATGGCTTAGCAATTACTGGTGCCGCACCTGTTGTGCGTCATTACCCTATGGTTCCAGGCATCGATTTTGCTGGCACGGTTACCAAAAGCACTCACGCCAACTGGAAAACTGGCGACAAGGTGATTCTTAACGGCTGGGGCGTTGGTGAAATGCACTGGGGCGGCCTGGCACAAAAAGCCCGCGTTAACGGTGATTGGCTGATTGCATTACCAGAGAATCTAAACGCCTACCAAGCCATGGCGATCGGTACAGCAGGGTATACCGCCATGCTTTGCTTCATGGCATTACAAAACAATGGGGTTAAGCCCGAAGATGGCGAAATACTGGTAACAGGTGCAAATGGCGGCGTTGGTAGCTTCTCAGTCGCTATACTAGCAGCCAATGGATATAACGTTGTTGCCTCAACGGGTCGTCCTGAAGAGTCTGCCTACCTTACGGAGCTAGGAGCGACTACCTGCATCGATCGTGCTGAGCTATCCGAGAAAGGCAAGCCACTTGGCAAAGAACGCTGGGCAGGTGTTATCGACTGTGTCGGCAGCCATACATTAGCGAACGCCTGCGCTACGACAAAATACGGTGGTACCGTGGCCGCCTGCGGCCTTGCACAAGGCTTTGATTTACCCGCAACAGTCATGCCATTTATTCTACGTGGTGTCACATTAGCAGGTGTTGACAGCGTGAATGCCCCAATTACAAAGCGCCAAGCGGCTTGGGACAAGCTAGCTACCACACTAAACGCAGAAACCTTTGAGCAAGTGGTTGAAAAAATTGCTTTATCAGAGGCCATTGATGTCGCTGGGAAATTACTCAAAGGTGAAGTTCGTGGCCGGGTTGTCGTTGATGTCAACGCTTAAGATGCCCTGCTAAATATGGCAGTAAAAAGCCTGTAGCTATACACAGAGCCCACTTCTAACTGGGCTCTTTTTCTGCTTAAAAGATTATTTCAAGCCAATTGTTAACGACTTCACGATGAAACTTGCGGTGAATTATTCCCCTTTAATTGCTATGGCATACAAAACATCCTATGATTAAGACGATTAATCAGAGGGATCAGTCATGTCGCGCAAGGCAAAAAACATATTGTTTATCATGTTTGACCAGCTCAGATTCGACTACCTAAGCTGCTACGGACACCCACACTTACACACCCCAAACATTGATAAACTGGCAGATAAAGGGGTGCGTTTCACCAACTGCTATGCGCAATCCCCCATCTGTGGCTCCTCCAGAATGAGTTTTTACACAGGGCGCTATCCATCCAGTCATGGGGCTTTATGGAATGCCTACCCACTGAGAGCGGGCGAGATAACCATCGGTGACCACCTACGCACGCTCGGTATGGACTCATATCTCATTGGCAAAACTCACATGCGAGCGGATGTTGAAGGCATGAACAGGCTTGGCATTCCAGCCGATAGTATTATTGGGGCACGTGTCGCAGAGTGCGGATTTGATGTGTTTGATCGTGATGATGGGCTTTGGGCAGAAGGCCCTGATGGCTTCTATGACCAACAAAAATCTTCGTATAATGAATACCTGATCGCTAAGGGTTACGACAGCGACAACCCTTGGCACGACTATGCTAACTCAGGCATTGATGACAATGGAGAGATTGCCTCTGGCTGGATGATGATGCACGCCAATAAGCCAGCCAATATTCGTGAAGAAGACTCCGAAACACCCTACATGACCGGTCGCTGCATCAACTTCATTGACCAAATGAGCACGCAAGATACCCCTTGGATGTGCCACCTCTCTTATATTAAGCCTCACTGGCCTTATATCGTCCCTGAGCCTTATCACAGCCTGTACGGTAAGGACGATATCATACCAGTGAATCGTCATGATAACGAGAAGATCGATACACACCCTATCTATGCGCAGTTTATGAATAACGCTGTTGGGAAAGCATTTCAGCGAGATGAGGTCTTAGACACGGTTATTCCCGCCTATATGGGACTGATCAAACAGGCCGATGATCAATTAGGGCGACTGTTTACGCATTTAGAAGAGACGGGGCGATTTGATGACACGATGATTGTCATTACCTCTGACCATGGGGATTATATGGGAGATCATTGGCTGGGTGAAAAAGACCTGTTTCATGAGCCATCCGTTAGAATTCCAATGATTATTTATGATCCATCTACTAAAGCCGATGCCAGTCGCGGTAAAGTCTGTGATGAACTGGTTGAGAGTATTGACCTAGCTGCCACTTTTTACGAAACAGCGGGCGGTGTTATTGAGGGCACGGTGGATCACATTTTAGAAGGCCAGTCACTGTTACCGCTGCTACATCAGCAAGCGTGCATGCCAGTGCGTGATTATGCGTTTAGTGAATACGACTATTCGGTGACCCCTGCCGCCGTTAATCTTGGCATTAATCCACGCCAAGCACAGCTCTACATGGTGACCGACAAGCGTTGGAAATACATTTTTGCTGAAGGCGATATTCGCCCTATGCTGTTTGATCTTCAAACTGACCCTCAAGAACTCAACGACTTGGGAGCCAGTGAAACGCCACAGCATATTGAGGTCAAGACGCGCCTGTTTATGGCACTCAGTCAGTGGTGGCGGCGTGTTAATCAACGTACTACCCGCTCTGATAATGAGCTTCGCGAAATGCGTGGCAAGTCACGCCGCCGTGGCATAGTGCTGGGCATGTATGATAGCGCTGAAGCGGATGCTGAACTCACCAGTAAGTTTCGTGGACAAGCTCGGCAACGATATACACCTAGCAACTAAATACCGATTAGGCAAACTGCCTAAAGAATTTTTGCATCATCTGGCTCAGCACACCAGCATCAATGTTTGCATCACTCTCTTGCAGACCATCTAACGCGGTCTTGCGAGCCGGGCTAGGAACCATATCTGCCCGGTCAGATGAAATAAGCGCGTCCGCAAAGGGAATGGTGAACTCAGGATGGGCTTGTACGGTTAGAATTTTATCGCCGTACACTATGCCAGCGTTTTGACAAAATGCTGAGCTGGCAAAGACCTCCGCCCCCTCTGGCAACACACTAACTTGGTCTTGATGAAACGCATTAATCGCCAGCGTTTGCTGTGAGGCAGGCAGAATATCAGGCTGTGCTTGGTCAATAGTATAATGATGGATGCCAACGCCCCAACCTCCATCGTACTTCTCAACCTTACCGCCGAGTGCTTCTGCAATGACCTGATGACCAAAGCAGACGCCGATCAGCGGCAAACCTGCTTGATGGATATCCTGCACCAGTGATTTCAAGCGATGAATCCATGGTAAATCTTCATAAGCACTAAACTTAGAGCCTGTTATCAGATAGCCATCACACACACTAATATCATCAGGAAATTGGTCTTCCACCACCGTGAAAATTTCAAAGCTAAACGTCTGGTCGCCATCACCTAAAAATTTTACAAACATTTCACCATATTTTCCATAGACTGAGCTTAACTCAGTGGGTGGTAAGCCTGTTTCAAGAATGCCAATTTTCATTTGCTGTTACTCGCTGAGGTTGTCTTTGACGTTTTTTAATAACGTGGTTTAGTGATTGTGATCACAAGCTTTTAGTCAGTCAAGTTTACCTGCTTCAATTCTTGCAACCCAACAAGCAAACCCCTATCCTTCTGTTGCAACAATTATTGACTAATGATGAGTTACAAATGCTACAAAAAATAGAAAAACACATGGAAGAAACTATCTTCAAAAGCCGTTGGTTGCTGGCGCCTTTCTACCTAGGCCTCGTAGCCAGTATCGTCTTGCTATTTGTGAAGTTTGTTCAAGAATTTTGGCATTTGTTTGTGCATATTGGTACATCCAAAGAAAGTGATGTCATTGTTGGCATTCTTGCCCTCGTTGATATGTCGCTGGTAGCCAGCCTGCTGCTGATGATTATTTTTAGCGGCTACGAAATATTTGTTTCTAAAATTGACATTAGCGACCACAAAGACCGTCCGGATTGGATGGGGAAAGTGGACTTTTCTGGCTTAAAGCTCAAAGTGATTGGTGCCATTGTTGCCATATCCGCGATCGATATGCTGAAATCATTTATGGAAATCTCTGGTTCACTGACCCCTGAGGAAACCCAAGCATTAATGTGGAAGGTTATTTTTCATATGGCTTTTGTCGTATCGGGTGTCTTGTTTGCTTTAATGGATAAGATAGCTGGTGATACTAAAAAGCATTAGGAACACTTATAACAGAGACTGCTCATGCGTCATTGGCGATGCCATTAGACGCTTGTGCTCACTCACTTCCATTCGCACTGGTTCAAACGCTGCCTGCAATGCAGGAATGCACCGATAAGGGTCTAGTCCAGCGCAAAAGAACACATCAATTGCGACCATACGCTCCTCAAACCACGTATTCACACAAATGTGTGACTCTGCCAGTATCGCAAACACCGTGACACCTGCATGCTCACCAAAACTAGACGACTCCATCTTTAGCAATGTGGCGTCGCTATCCTGCACAGCCTGCATCACTGCGCCACGAATAGCCACTTCATTGTCTGTATCACTAGCGCCCCACATATCCACAAACAAATGCGTGCCTGCGTATTGCACACCGTCTGCACGACGACGAATAGCGCCTTTAGCTGATGAATCTGTATTGCCCAATGCACTATCCCTAAGCTTAAAAACCCGATAGCGCAAATTGGCGACTATTGCTAACAAAGTCAAGCGCTGACTATTATTTCATCATCGCAAAAATCACTAGCCTGCGCTATGATATGTCTATTATAAAAATATGGGATAACGTTATGGCGAGTCTCAACTGCCCGAACTGCGGCGGGGCTATCGAGGGAATATCACCACTCATTCGCAGTATTGACTGCCCTTACTGTAGCACTTGGCTGCGTTTGAGCAACCAGCTGTGGGAAGCCAATGAAGGACAGAAAACACCCCTTGACGCACCCACTTTTTTGCGTGTTGGCCTAGGAGGTGACGCACCAGATGGCACACGCTACACTGTCCGAGGCCGTCTGCGCTTTCAATACGGCATGGGTAGCTGGGATGAGTGGTGGGTAGATGACAGTCACGGTCAAAGCTTTTGGTTGGAAGAGGATGATGGTGCCTACTATCGTCACTCCCTCGGCGAAGAAGTTAGCCTTGCAGGTGGCATGGATAGCATTTCTGTCGGCGGCCAGCTAGCACTCAATAACGGCCCTACTCTATTTATCACCGAGAAATACCAAGCAGACATTGTTGGGCGCGAGGGCATGTTGCCTGTTGAGCCAGAAGCTGAAACAACAGTGACTTATGTCGACGGTGTCAACAATGGGGAAGAATATTCTCTGGAGATTGAGGATGACTATGCCAGCATTTCTCAGTCTGAAGCGTTTGATATTTGGGCCATTAAATGGGACAAGGCATGAAAGCCTTTGAGCCGATTAAGGTACATAACTGCAAAAGCTGCGGTTACCCTATGCGGCAGTTTAACCCTGACTCTGTCATGATGGTGTGTGAGTCTTGTGGCGCACGCTTTGGTCAGAATGTGGCTCCTCGCTATAAACCTGAAGCCCCTCATAATCCGTTGTTTAAACTGCATGAACAGTTTGAGAGAAACGGCGTGACCTGGCAGATCATTGGTGTACAAAGTTATTCTGGCTCGGTAGAAGAGTGGGATAGCGAAGACAAAGCGTGGGAAAGCACGCCTTGGAGCTATCATACTTGGTGGATTATTAATGAAGCACGTGAGATTGCTTGGATCTCTCAAGACAAAACAGGCTATAGCTGGTCGCATAAGCGAACGGTAACATCCGGCATTCCGGTTGGCGATAAAAGCTACGAGGTAGGCCATTGGACCATGACATTAGCCGTTGGTGAGTTCTCTTACATTCCAAGGGAAGCTGAGCAGGTTAGAAGCTATGAAAAAAATAATCGCAGTTTAGAAATACTGCTTGATACCAACGGCAAAAACCAAGAGATTGAGGCGTTTCAAGCCGTCCAACTAGACTTGATGGAGCTTCTTGAAAACTTTGGCAAACAGTCCGTCGTAGGGGCACTTAAACGCTCTAAAACGGCTACGCGTGCCGCTTTTATATCCATTGCATTACTGATTGTTGGCTTTTTTGTGTTACAAGGTTTTGAAAAAACCTTGCTAACCTCTCCAAGCGTCAGTATTGCTGGCCAGTCCTTAAAAAAGGTCATTCCACTGGGTGAGTTTAAAATGGACAGCCAAGGCTTAATTGAGATTGATATACTCGGCAACCTTGCACGCAGTGATGGCAATTTTGATGCCGAAGTCGTGGTATCTGACAGTGATAAAACACCGGTTGCCGAACTGCCCATTTCCCTTTGGCGCGAAAGTGGCTATGACAGCGATGGCGCCTGGACAGAGCGACAATATCGCGATGCACCACGCATTAATTTGCCCGCAGCCGATGTTTACACACTATCACTGGTTCCTGATAAATTGACAGGCTGGCAGTCTATTAGCCTTCGTGGCAAAGTAACGCGCAACGTCGTTTCTCTGTTTCCAATTATCCTTGGCAGCATTGCTGCACTTCTGCTTGGCTTTTTTATCAGCCTGAGGCGTCGTGGGCGTGTACGCCGTGAAACAGGGGTAGGACTATGAGCAAACTCACTATGATGCTAGTCCTCTTGCTATGCGGTGCCTTGGTCTTGCTCCCTCTCTGGGCATCATGGCAAGGCATGGGAGAGGCAAGCGTTAGCAAAGAACGTGATGCAAAAACTGGCCGCGTTTTATATGTCGGATCGCGAGGCTGGGTCGGTGGCGGCCCATCAGGCGGCAAATAATATCAATCGTACTTAGACTTTGGAGACATCCATGAACCGATTTTTTTTGGCACTTAGCCCAATTTTACTCACGACTCAAGCACTAGCGGCTGATGTCAGTATGGCAGGATTAGGCGCAGGTGTTGTTGCAACGGTGCTTTATTCCTTAATTGGCATTGTGATGGCAACCATTGGCTTTAAAGTGGTGGACTGGCTAACGCCTGGCAACCTTGCAGAGGAAGTAGCCAATAAAGGCAATCGTGCATTAGCAATTCTTGCAGGCAGTATGATTTTGGGTGTTTGCATTATTATTGCGAGCGCAGTCATTGGCTGACAGCAACCCTAGCACCAAACCCAATCAGCTCGATGCAAACGATCACTCACTAGAAGTGTCACCGACACTGGCTGATCAACGCCTATTGCTGTTTTCTATCTTTATCATCGCGGGTTGTAGCTTAATCTATGAGCTGCTAATCAGTAGCTTATCGACGTATTTGCTAGGCTCTGGAGTGGTTCACTACTCGGTGACTATTGGCTTATTCCTATTCTTTATGGGCGTTGGCGCGTGGCTGGCACAATACCGCCGCACAAAGCTACTTGAAAGCTTTATTCAGATTGAAATTGCACTGGGCTTAATTGGCGGTTTATCTGCGGTCATACTCTATGCGGTGTATGCGTGGTCGCAGTATTACTACCCTGCCATGCTTATTGTGATTGCGCTCATCAGCATATTAGTGGGCATGGAAATCCCTTTGCTTACCCGCGTGATTGAGCAAGGCCGCGGCATCCGCCAGGGACTAAGCGATGTACTGGCAACAGATTATGTTGGTGCCCTACTCGCCTCCTTATTATTTCCATTCATCCTGCTACCCTACCTTGGTCACCTGCTAACGGCGTTTAGTATTGGTGCCGTCAATTTATTGGTCGCGTTATTAGTTGTTTGGCATTTTCGTCAACGACTAAAGCAACCTTATCGTTTACTCGGTAGTGCAATCATCGCAGTCGCTGCATTAATCATTGCTAGTCTGTTTAGTAATACCTTCACGGGTATTCTCGAACGCTCCTTATACCAAGACCCCGTAGTATTCAGCACCCAGTCTAAATACCAAAAAATTGTTGTCACCGAACGGGGGCGTGACCTACGCTTGTTTCTTAATGGTAGCCTGCAATTTTCCAGCTTGGATGAGTACCGCTATCATGAACCACTCGTCCATTTACCTGCCACACACAGTCGTCAACTAGACAGAGTACTAATTATTGGTGGCGGTGATGGCCTAGCTGCCCGCGAGGTGCTGCGCTACCCTTCCATTAAAGAGATTGCTTTAGTTGACCTGGACCCTGAAGTCACAAAGCTAGGGCGTGATTTAAGCAAGTTAACATCACTCAATGATCAAGCCCTGCATGATAAACGCGTTACCGTTTATAATGATGATGCCTGGCGATGGCTCGAACAGGACGGTGACTTATTCGATGTCATTATTATTGACCTGCCAGACCCTGACACAGCCGATATAGCCAGACTCTACACCGTCGAGTTTTATCATAAAATAGCGCGTCGCCTTGGTGTTGGAGGCGTTATGATTACCCAAGCCTCTAGCCCTTGGTTAGAAAGAAATGCTTTTTGGTGCGTTGCTAGCACGCTAAATAGCGTTTTTGAATCGATGCAAACAGTCTATAGCCATATTCCCTCATTTGGCCCTTGGGGCTATGTGATGGCCTCTAACACGCCTTTTCAGCAGCAGCGACGGTTTCCTGAAACAACCCGCTACCTTACTGAGGACAACTGGCAATTTACTCTGCAACACCCAAACGATTTGCCACCGCTTACACTGCCTGTTAATAGACTTCAAACGCTTAAGTTGATGCAATACTATGCAGAGGGGTATCAAGCCCTACAAAATGGCGAGTAATTGAGCGGCCATAGTTGCTTATCGTTCACGAGGGTGTATGGTGCCTAATAAACTAATAACATGCAGAAGGGGAGCACATGAAACATAGAAAAATAATTGCAATTTTACAAGGCATTCCTGAAGACCAAATACTTGATGTTGCAGAAGCCTTAGTTGACAGCGGCATCACTCTGCTGGAAGTCTCGATGAATGGGGACACTCCTCTAAAGCACATCAGCACCATGGTACAGCACTTTGATAACCGCGCTATTATTGGGGCGGGCATGGTCGTAGCTACGGGCCAACCCTATGAGGTCGCCAATCTGGGTGGGCGGTTTATTTTCTCGCCCTACACTGATCCCAAGGTGATTAAAGAAAGCATTAAACTAGGCATGTATTCATTCCCTGGCTGCTTTAGTCCAACAGAATGCTTCTCAGCCATTGCACAAGGCACCAAAACCATCGGCCTATTCCCGTCCAGCGTACTAGGGGCGACAGGTGTGGCAGCCATTCGAGGGATTCTGCCAGACAGTATTCAGCTATACGCTGTCGGTGGTGTTACCAGTTCAAATATGGCGATTTACCGTAAGGCCGGGTGCGTCGGGTTTGGCCTGAAGAGCTACCTGTATAAGCCAGGCTACACCACACAAAAAGTGATTGAAAAAGCGACCAAGGTTGTTAAAACCTACGATGCACTAGAAACCATGGGCTATTGAGCCGAATTAAACAGCATCTTTGCAGAGTGCTTACCAAAAGGCGTTTGCAAAGGTGCAGCAGGTCTACTCACCAGTTTTCCCCAATGCTGCCAGCGCTAACAAACGCTTGAGTTCACGCTTATCCACCACTGACATATGTTCAAGCTGCTCCTTTTCCAACGCTGCCAATGAAGAATGTGCAGACTCAACCAGTTCAATACCAATCTCAGTTAATCTAGCACGCACGATTCGGCGGTTTGCAGCATCACGCTCGCGTACCAACCAGCCTTTATCCGCCATACGATCTAGCAAGCGTGTCATGTCAGGCACGCGCGTTACGAGATGCTTACCAATTTCGCCACTGGGTATCCCTGTTCCTTCGGTGTCATAAATATAAATAACACGCAGAGCGGCATGCTGTAACACCGTCATTCCCCAAATGGATAACAACTGATTCATTGCGGCTAGCGTCTTATCACTATGGCGCACGGTACTATTGAAAATATCGGCCTCAATGGTAGAAACGCCAATCTCTGCTTTACGTTTAAGCTTTTTATCCATATACTTGTTATAACAACTATTGTGACAACTTCAGATTATACTCCGCTGTCGTCATTAGTTCTAATACAAAAAAGAGGTTTTCAGCATGATCAACCAATCACGCCGTACATTATTAAAAGGCATGGGCTATAGCGTGGCAGCACTGGCAACAGGCGGTGCTGCATCAACCGTCATGGCAGCCAGTAAAACCGTCGCGTCAAAAGCCGCGATTAATCCACCCATTCAATCTGTTTTACCAACTTGTGATATCACTATCTACCTACAGCAATCTGTTGGTAAAGAATTGGTTTCATTGATGAATCTGACGGATCAAGTCGTGACGCTAGACAGCATTAAACCCGTTGCATTGGAGCACATCAATGGCTCACTCGTGGTTAAACTCAATAACATTGCAGAAGGTAATGTCGTCATGCAGCCAGGCGAACGCTTGGCGTTTGAAGTCGAAGCAATCAGTCAAGGTACTGATGACACATTAGGTATTCCTAATGTTTTAGCAGGATATGTGAATATTACGTCAGATCATCCTGCATTTAATGGTAAGATACCTGTGACTGTATTTGATTCGCAGGTTGCTTAGAAAGTAAGTCATTGACTTGGTTTATTGCGTAGACCAGTCATC
>JBMZDT010000004.1:0-17077 GCA_049614505.1 Leucothrix sp. | reverse complement strand
AGAGCGTGAGTTTAAACCCGTGGGGGATCGATTTGGGCAGATATCAAATCAGCTGGCGGAGAATTCAAGTAAAACAATTAAGCGATTAGGCGAAAATGATTGGGGTTTAACGAGAATAGGGCGTTTGTTAGTGCCCGCAGCGCTTGATAAATCCATGCGGTGTTGGGATCTCAGCCGTACTCCAAAGAAAGATGATTTATTCCGTTCCTTTTTAACGCAGTGTTCCAATCAAAATGATACCTATTTATCCAAGCGTCTGTCGATAGGTGCGATTAATTATGAATACGCATGGATGGATACTGAAAAGCTGAATCCAGTCAGGTTTTACAGCCGTTATGAAAAGATGAATTTTAGCTTCATTGAGAGTGAAGTTGATAAGTCTGATGTGACAAATTTTGCGTGCCATACAGGGTTTACGCGAATCGCTAAACAAGATTTTAAAACAACGGTATGTCGTCGGGATTACCTCAAATACAAAGGGCTCAGCGATATGCTGTTTAGTATTGCGCTAGTGGGTCATAAAAAACAGGGGGCAATGTTTAACTTAGATGTGACCGGTACGAAGCCTAAAACGGCAACAGTACTATTCAAAAAAATGGTTGGGGCGTTTCAATGGCAAAGCTAATTCTTGAATTGATTCATCAGGGCAGACCTAGCTATCACAAGCTTGATGAGTTTCCAGTCATGGTCGGGCGGGCGTATGATTGTGATGTTGTGGTACCAGATATCACCGTATCACCACGGCATTTAACGATTGATAAAACTGAGCAGGGTTATGAACTGTGCAGTTTGGGTAATGAAAATGGTACATCACTCAATAAAGCGAAATTACCTGAAAAACAAACGGTACCCTTGACGCTACCTGCAACATTAATGATGGGGGAGTTGCGGGCCAAGTTAGTTGATCCACAAATGCAGGTTGCGCCCACGCAAATCACCTCAACAGGACACGGTTGGTTTTCCTTTTTATCTAATCCATTCTGGGCAGTACTGTTTGTCGTACTTACCGCTTTAACCGCAGTAGTCAGTAAACATACTAGCACTCCGGTTGTGATGGAGGAGCTAATTTATTTTAATGCGCTACTGCTACCACTGTTAAGTATGTTTGTTGTGGCGTTCTTGATTGCGATTGTCAGCCGCTTAACCATGCATCGTTGGGCTTTTATTCCAGCGCTGAGTATCTCAGGCTTATTGTTTTTAGCACCACTTTTATTTGACCACTTGGGGCATTTTTTAGCGTATCTGACAACTTCTGGTTTAGCGGCCTCTATTGTTAAATACTTGTCCAGCTTCTTGCTATTGCCGTTGTTACTCACTTTCTATCTAAAGCGAGTGCACTATACACATTGGCTGTCTGCGATGGGTATTGCAGTATTGGTAACGATGCCTGTTAGTGCTTTTTTTGCGTCAGATTTAGTGCAGGAAATGTCGAACCATTCTGGGTTTACGCCAATGCCAAAGTATAATAAAACCCTGAGTGCGTTTGACCTTAGAGCCCAAAAGACGCTGGATGTTGATGTTTTCTTGCAGCAATCTGAAGCGGTGTTAAGCGAACAGGTTGAGCAACTATTGGTGCAAGCAAGCGATTGACAGTGACTACCCTGATGCCTAAAAGCGTGCTATTTTCGCGACAGATAGAATATCCGACTCAAATAAAATAAGAGGAATAGATTTGATGGAAGCGTTATTTACCTTAGAAAACTTGTTTACCTTAGGTATGTTGGTGTTGCTACAGGCCGTACTAGGTTTCGATAACTTGTTGTACATTGCGTTGGAATCAAAGCGCGTAGCGCCTCATCAACAGGCCAAATTGCGAAAGCTAGGTATTGGGCTAGCGGTAGTGCTCAGAATTGTCTTGTTGTACGCACTGATCAAGGTGTTATCGCTCTTTCAGGAGACCTTGTTTAGTTTCAATATCGAAGGCATTGCCGAAGGTACCTTCAACCTGCATAGCCTCGTGGTGCTTGGTGGTGGTGTGTTTATCCTTTACACCGCGATTAAAGAAATCATGCACATGATGACGCTGGAAGAAAGCGGTCATGTCGAACGCAAGCCTAAGTCATTCATTGCTGGGTTGTTTTGGATTGTATTAATGAATGCGGTGTTCTCTTTTGATTCAATCTTAAGTGCTATGGCACTGACCGATGAGTTTTATGTTATGGCAACAGCCATTGTGATTGGCGGTTTATTAATGATTTTCCTCGCTGATCATGTCACGACTTTTTTACAGAAAAATAGAATGTACGAAGTGTTGGGGCTATTTATCCTCTTCTTAGTCGGTGTGATGTTGTTATCCGAAGGAGGGCATATTTCCCACCTAAAGCTGTTTGGTAATGACATCGTGCCAATGAGTAAGACAACGTTCTACTTTGTGATTGCAGTGATGGTGATCATTGATATCGTGCAGGGGCGTTATCAAAAGAAGCTGATGGCGATGAAAAAGACGGTTGCGGATAACCCACCAACAGCGTAAACGATGAGGTAAAAACGGGATCTGATAGGTCCCGTTTTTTACCTTCTTAAGTATTCAAATCTCCCTGTCTGAGTTTAAACCCAGCCATGTGACGGCTAAAGGTTGTGTGTTTGTAACCAGTGTTCTAACAACGTTAAGTGCCAAATTTTACTGCCTTGGATGCGAGTCAGGTACTCATCAGGTTTAGCAAGCAGCTTTTCGACATAAGCACTTTGATATAAGCCTCGCTCACGACATTTCCGGGATAGTAGGGTGTCCTGCATAAACTCTAAAAATTCGCCACGTACAAATTTTAGTGCAGGAACAGGAAAATAGCCTTTTTTGCGATCAATCACACTGTCAGGTACTCGGCCCCTGGATATCTGTTTGAGTGCATATTTACCCCCATCACGAAGCTTTAGTTCAGGTGGCATGCGTGCGGCTAACTCAACAAGTTCATGGTCTAAAAAAGGAACGCGTGCTTCTAAGCCCCACGCCATCGTCATATTATCGACCCGCTTCACAGGGTCATCAACAATAAGGGTGGTAGTGTCTGCCCGTAGCACCGCATCAATAAACTCATCGGCTTTTGGTGCTTCTAGTAAGTCCTTTACTAGCTCAGAGGTGAAGTCTTTGCTGATGTATGCGGAGGTCAGCATCTCCGTCATTTCTGCATGGTCACGATCAAAATAGTATGGACTGAAGCGTTCTAAGGTTGAGCCTTGAGCATTTTGCATTTGTGGATACCAAAAGTAACCACCAAACACCTCATCAGCGCCTTGGCCAGACTGCACAACTTTTACATGCTCTGACACCTTTTCTGAGAGCAGGTAGAAGCCAATAGCATCTTGACCAAACATAGGCTCTGCCATATTGGCAATGGCCTCAGGTAGGCGGGTTAAAGTTTGCTCATTGGGAATATGGAATTTGTGATGGTTGGTATTAAACCGCTCCACGACAGCATCTGAGTATTCATATTCACTGCCTTTTTCTTCAGGTTGATCATCAAAGCCAATGGTGAAGGTGCGAATGTCACTAATGCCGATCTCATCTAACAGTGCTACCAATAGGCTGGAATCAAGGCCGCCTGATAGGAGTACGCCAACAGGTACATCAGAAATATTGTTGCGTCGTTTGACTGCGGTTTTGAGTGCTTCATGAATGTTTTCTATCCACTCGGCCTCGTCCAATTTTTCAGGAGGGCGTGTAGCGTCCAATGTCCAGTAGCGTTCTAATGTTTGCTGCCCTTTAGCATCAATAGTTAGGCTATGTGCAGGTTGCAGCTTGCGAATCCCTTTGAGCACTGTACGAGGTGCTGGCACAACCGCGTGCAGCGTAAATAGATTGTGTAGGGCAGCAGGGTCTAAAGCAGTGTCAATCCCCGGAGTTGCGAGCAGTGCCTGCATATTGGATGCAAAACGAAAGCCCTGCTCATTCAATTGATAATATAGCGGCTTGATACCCATCCTATCGCGTGCCACAAACAGCGTTTTTTGTTTTAGATCCCAAATCGCGATTGCAAACATACCCAAAAAGCGTTTGACGCAGTCTTTTCCCCATTCAGCGTAGGCTTTTAAGATAACTTCGGTATCGCCCGTCGAAAAGAACCGATGGCCTTTTGCCTGAAGCTGTTGGCGAAGTTCAAGGTGATTATAAATCGTACCGTTAAACACTAGGGCGAGCCCCAGCTGCGGATCTAGCATCGGTTGATTACCTTTTTCGCTTAGATCCAGAATCGATAATCGACGGTGACCAAAAGCCAATGCGCCGTCTGAATAACTGCCCGCATGATCGGGTCCACGCTTTTCGAGCTTGTTCATCATCAGATGCACATCGTTTAGCTGAGGTTGACTGCCGTTTAGCCTTAATTCGCCACAAATTCCACACATAATGAATACACTTGTCCAATTAGTACTTAGTTCGCGCATTATGTCAGATAAACACTTTTTTAGTGAGTTTCTGGATAATCCGTTACTTACTCATAAGTTTAATAAATGAATTAAATAAATAACTTATTTTTCAATAACTTAAATATATATTAAGCTTGCATTCAGTTTCGCAGTTGGCTTATAGTGTGAGCAATAATGTTGCATTTACTAGCAACATACTTTCTAAAGACTTCCAATGACAGGGAGTCTAATGCCGATCTAGTGACTGTCACGAGAGGGCATACATCTCATGCTGAGGTATGAGTAAAAAGGAGAATTTTATGAAAGTCCTACAGTTGATCAGAGTATCGGTAGTTGCTGTTACTGCTGCGGTTGCACTCAATCTTACGGCAACCACGTTTGCTATTTCTTCTACTGCGCAGAGCAAGGTGAAAGATTTCAAACTAAAACCAGCAAATGGTAGAGTGCTTAGGCATTCAGATATATCACTTGCTGTTCGCAAGACTTACCTAGGCGTCAGGCCCAGAATCACTAAGCGTCAATCTTCAATGAGTGATTGCTATGATGTGAAATTTATGTATAAAAACGAGCTTAAACGGGTATCGTTTAACTGCAGTAATTCTGGCCGATATCTAACGATGATGACGAAATAATCTATTCGTTTTTAGAGACCCCTTAATGCTCTTTCAGATAAAATCTGAAGGGGCTTTTTTTGTGACAAAATACTTCCCCTGAGTAAAAAACCATCATATACTGATTCGGTATCAAGGCTATAAAAACAATATATCTCTACGCTGGATTTACCAGTAAATAAAAAATAAAACCAGCTACCCCTCTTGAGTGGGTGTGTTGAGTATATCAAAGGTTGGGGCTTCTACTGTTAACCAAGATCAGGGCGTATAAAATCTGGTCAGTAGAAATTGGATTTAAAACACCAAGTAAGTATTGAGTTGATCAGGATGATCAATGGATTGCTTGCTGTGGTAACAAAAATCAAAAAATCATGGGTTATCCAGAATCAGGGTCATCGGGTGCACTATCACCAATATTAAAAACAGGTACTAGTTCCTTCAGAGTGAGGCAAATGGTCAGCATGCTCGTGCTGGTGGCGCTAGGTATTTCGCTACTAGGTGGCGGCTATCTTAGTTTGTATCACGCAAACAAGCGTGCAGATTTGCAAGAGGTATTGACGGGGATTTCTGAAGACTTGGTGTTTGTTACCCCATTATTTGCTGATGAGGGTATCCATACTGAAGCTGATCGTGCTGAATTAGGCCTGTTCTTGAAAGAAAAGGGCTTTAGTGCGGGGCAAGGCGATGCCGGTACCCGAAAGGAGCTATACGCTTATTTTGTAGACCCAGCAACTGACTATGTAAAATGGCAAAGCAAATTCCCTTACGAACCATTCAATCCTGACAAGCCAGATTGGCTAAATGACCACGTAGAGCAATTTAGTATTAAAGGTACAACGCTGGGTGATGGTGGTTTTCAAACACTGCCCGCAAAAGTCATTATTGATGGTATCGAAACAATCAGTGAGTATATCGTCTTCTCTAAAGTCTTCAATTTGGAGAATGAAGACAAGCTGCGTTTAGTCATTGCGAAGTCTGCAAGCGACCTGATCGACGATGGTCGACACGTTCAAAACAATATTATTGCCCTGTTTTTCTCAACATTATTGTTAGTGCTAATTGCCCAGCTCATTAGTAACTATTTTATTATTACACCAATCAAAGATTTTGAGACGGAAGTGAAGAAAATCGAAGCAGGTGCGCAGGATGCTATTTTAAAAGCCTACCCTGTTGAGTTAACCGAGGTTAAAAGTGCCATTAATACGTTGATCAATGTTGAAAAGGGCCAAAAGAAACGCTACCGGGAGTCACTTGATAATCTGGCGCATAGTTTGAAGACGCCATTGGCAGAGGTGCTGGCAGCTCAATCAAAGTATGAGATGAAGTCCCGAGATCAAGAAGACCTTAAGAAATCGATTAATCACATGTGTGATATCGTTGCCTATCAGTTAAAGCGTGCTGCAGTGCGCACCCCTAATGCGATTATTCGTCAGCAAGACCTGCGGCCTGTGCTCTACCGCTTGCGTGATTCGCTCTATAAAGTTTATTACGATAAATCTTTCGAAATACGCGTTAATGTGGATGATCTTGATAAAGTTAGGATGGAGAAAGACGATCTTATCGAGCTGTTTGGTAATCTTATGAATAATGCTTGCCGATTTTGTGAAAGTGTTGTTGAAGTGTCAGCATCGAATGACACGAATTTCCTAGTGATTGATATTGATGATGATGGCATGGGATTTGGCAGTGATAGCCCAGCTGAGTTATTAAAGCGTGGAATGCGTGATGATAGTAAAACAGAAGGTCAGGGAATTGGTTTGGCGATTAGTGCTGAAATTGTCGAGGCGGTTGGTGGTAAGATCGAATTGATGGTATCACCTCAGGTAGGAGCACGGGTACGTCTGCACCTACCAAACTAATTCATCGAGCGAGTGCAATTAATTCTATTATATAAAGTTGTGACTATTGCGTTGTCGCAGTGTCTTGATTACCCTTGCTGAACCTTATTTTCTTTACCTCATTGTTAGGAGTATTTTGATATGGCACATACATTGCCTGATCTACCTTTTGCTAAGGATGCGCTGGAGCCACATATTTCAGCTGAAACATTTGAATATCATCATGACAAGCACCACGCGGCTTACGTAACCAATCTCAATAACTTAGTACCTGGAACGGAGTTTGAAGATAAGTCACTCGAAGAAATTGTGACATCTGCACCTGCGGGAGGCATTTTTAACAATGCGGCTCAGGTTTGGAACCACACATTCTACTTTAACTGTATGGGACCTAATGCAGGTGGTGAGCCATCAGGTGACTTAGGTGATGCAATTGCTGCAGCCTTTGGATCATTTGCTGAATTCAAAGAGAAGTTCTCTACTTCGGCTGTGACTAACTTTGGTTCGGGTTGGACTTGGTTGGTTAAGAATGCTGATGGTGATTTAGAGATTGTCAACACCACTAACGCAGGTTGTCCTTTGACCGCAGGCCAAACTCCCTTGTTGACAATTGATGTGTGGGAGCACGCTTACTACGTTGACAAGCGTAATGCACGTCCTGCCTACGTTGAGTCTTTCTGGAATGTCATTAATTGGGACTTTGTTGCAGGTAATCTTGCAGCATAATTTCTTGGATTGACCGTGAGTGGTTAATCTGAGATGATAAATGGCTTAATAAAAAAGGGTGACTTCGAGTCACCCTTTTTTATTTTATTGCTTATTTTTATGCAATGAGGCCCTTGCACTTGCTTCAAATTGCGAATTAATCTTTGAAAAACAATAGGAATCGACAATGAATCCAATCATGTCAACCTATGCACGTTTGCCAGTCACGTTTGAACGTGGTGAAGGTGCTTATTTATATGATACTGATGGTAAGCAGTATCTCGATGCAATGTGTGGCATTGCAGTGACGAGTCTTGGTCATGCTCATGCAGGAGTAGCCCAAGCCATCAGTGAGCAAGCATCAAAACTTATCCATACCTCTAACCTGTATCACATAGAAAACCAGCATCAGCTAGGCCAGCGCTTGTGTGAATTGTCTGGAATGCACAGCGTGTTTTTTGCAAACTCTGGGGCTGAGGCGAATGAGGCGGCAATAAAGCTGGCACGTCTGTACGGCAAAGGGCGCGGTATTGAGGTGCCCAATATTATTGTGATGGAAGGGAGTTTTCATGGCCGAACACTTGCTACGCTCTCAGCAACAGGGAGTCGCAAGGTAAGAGCGGGGTTCTCGCCATTACTATCAGGCTTTGTACGAGTGCCTTATAACGACATTGCAGCAGTTGAAACAACCGCGCAAAACAACCGCGATGTGGTCGCTATTCTGGTGGAGCCAGTGCAAGGTGAAGGTGGTATTATCGTGCCGGATGAAGGTTATCTTGCGCAGCTGCGTGCGATTTGTGATGCGAATAACTGGCTACTGATGGTGGATGAAATCCAATCAGGCATGTCGCGTACAGGCGAGTGGTTTGGCTTTCAGCATGAAAAAATACAGCCCGATGTAATGACCTTAGCGAAAGCGCTAGGTAATGGTGTGCCCATTGGTGCCTGTTTGGCAGCAGAATCCGTTTCGGGCGTCTTAAAGGCGGGTACGCATGGTTCAACCTTTGGCGGTAATCCACTCTCAACACGTGCAGGTTTAGCGGTTGTTGAAGCCATGACTGCTGATAATACTAAAGATCATGCGGCGCAGATGGGGCATTACCTACATGCTCAGCTGCAAGAAGGTTTGAGCAATCTTGAAGGGGTGAATACCATCCGTTCGAAAGGGTTAATGCTAGGCATTGAGTTAAATCAAGACTGTGGTGAATTAGTGGTTGAGGCTTTAGAGGCTGGCTTACTGATTAATGTTACAGCAGGCAATGTCGTACGCTTATTGCCGCCGCTTAACCTAACGCATCAACAAGCGGATGAAATTACTACGATTTTAATTACGATTATCACTGCGTTTTTTGAGCGTGGTTAATACAGAATATAGTCATGTCAACGATTAGGCACTTTCTAACCCTAAAGGATTTTTCACCGAATGAGCTGAATGCTCTGATCCAGCGGGCCATTCAACTGAAGCAGCAATGGCAGCGTGGTAATGTTACGCAGCCAATGCAGCAGCGAACCTTAGCGATGATTTTTGAAAAATCATCAACCAGAACGCGTGTCTCATTTGAAACGGGGATTACGCAGTTAGGTGGGCATGGCTTATTTCTTTCGCCACAAGACACCCAGCTAGGCCGTGGTGAGCCCGTTGAAGACAGTGCCCGTGTTATCTCACGCATGGTTGATATGATCATGGTGCGGACGTTTGATCATCAACAGTTAGAGCGTTTTGCTGAGTTTTCTGATGTGCCGGTGATTAATGCCCTGACAGATGATTATCACCCCTGCCAGCTGTTAGCCGATGTGATGACTTATGTTGAGCATCGAGGCAGCATTACTGGTAAAACAGTGACATGGGTAGGCGATGGCAATAATATGTGCCAGTCTTGGATGAATGCGGCAAAGCAGTTTGATTTTAAGCTTAAAATTGCCTGCCCTGAAGGCTATGATCCCAAGGCCGCACTGCTGGATGAGGTAAGTGATCGGGTTGAAATTGTTCGAGACATCAAACAAGCGGTAGATGGTGCTGATTTGGTTTCAACGGATGTTTGGGCCAGTATGGGCCAAGAACAAGAGCAAGCGCTGCGCGTTGCCGCTTTTAAGCAGTATCAAGTCAATGCAGAGGTTATGCAGCATGCAAAAACGGATGCCTTATTCATGCATTGTTTACCCGCTCATCGCGAGGAAGAGGTAACGGCTGAGGTATTGGAAGGGCCACAAAGTGTGGTCTGGGATGAGGCTGAAAACCGCCTGCATGCACAAAAAGCCCTTATGGAAAGGTTAGCAATTAACTCAGGCCTTATTTCTTAAGCGGCTGAATTAGCGGAAGTTTTATCACATGTCAGAAGTTTTAGTTCAGGCCGAAGCAAAGAAGCGACGGACGTTTGCCATTATCTCGCATCCTGATGCGGGTAAAACGACCATGACAGAAAAGCTGTTGCTATTTGGTGGTGCCATACAGCTAGCAGGTTCGGTCAAAGGGCGTAAAGCGGCAAGACATGCCACCTCCGATTGGATGGCGATGGAAAAAGAGCGTGGCATCTCAGTCACCTCGTCAGTCATGCAGTTTCCTTATCAAGATCACATTGTTAATCTACTGGATACGCCGGGTCATGAAGACTTTTCTGAGGATACCTATCGGACGTTAACGGCGGTCGACTCTGCGCTAATGGTGATTGACGTTGCGAAAGGGGTCGAGGACAGAACGATTAAGCTTATGGAAGTGTGTCGACTGCGCGATACGCCCATTATGACGTTTATTAATAAGCTTGACCGCGAAGGACGTGATCCGATTGATTTGATGGATGAAGTTGAGGATATCCTGAAAATTCGCTGCGCACCGATTACATGGCCAATTGGCATGGGCAAAAGCTTGAAAGGTGTTTATCACTTGTACAATAACAGTGTCCACCTATTTAATGCGCATCACTCAGGTAAGGTCTTGGAAGGTGAGGTTATCGAAGGTTTGGATAATCCACGGTTAGATGAGCTGTTGGGTAGTCAAATTGAAGAGCTACGCGAGGAGATTGAGCTGGTTCAAGGGGCAAGCAATCTCTTTGATAAGGAAGCGTACTTAAAAGGAGAGCTGACGCCCGTTTTCTTTGGCTCCGCGGTTAATAATTTTGGTATTGCGGAATTATTAAATGATTTTGTCAAATACGCCCCAGGCCCACAGCCTAGAGCAACCACGACAAGAACAGTTGAATCAGATGAGGCAAAGTTCACAGGCTTTGTGTTTAAAATTCAAGCGAATATGGACCCTCAGCATAGAGATCGAATCGCATTTATGCGAATTTGCTCGGGTGTCTTTAAGAAAGGCATGAAGCTACGGCAAGTGCGAACGGCAAAGGATGTTAAAATTCCAGATGCACTGACATTTATGGCGTCAGATCGTGGTCATGTTGATGACGCATTTCCTGGTGACATAATCGGGGTGCACAATCATGGCACGATACGGATTGGTGATACATTCACCCAAGGTGAAGAGCTGTACTTTACAGGTATCCCGAACTTTGCCCCTGAGCTGTTTAGACGGGCTCAATTGCGTGACCCCTTAAAAATGAAACAGTTACAAAAAGGCTTGAGTCAGCTCTGTGAAGAAGGGGCGACCCAGCTATTTAAACCCATTAGCAATAATGACCTTGTATTGGGTGCGGTGGGTATCCTGCAGTTTGAAGTGGTTGCACAGCGTCTAAAGGATGAGTACAACGTTGATTGCACGTTTGAAGCCGTCAATGTGCAGACGGCCCGTTGGATTGCTTGCGATGATGAGAAAATGTTGAGCCAGTTCAAAACCAAGGCGGCGTCTAATCTCTCTTATGATCATGCTAATGAACTGGTTTATATTGCGCCATCTCGCGTTAATCTGCAGATGGCGATTGAGCGTTGGCCAGATATTCGTTTCCTAAGCACACGTGAACACGGTATTTACGAATAATTACAAGCAGGCAGGTAGCATTGCCGCATTATACGATTTGGCAAATTTGCGCAAAGCAACCCGGTATTTCAGGTGGTTTTCGCTATAGATTACATCGCCTAAGCCCTCTAGCACTTTGAGCGAACAACGCTGATTGGCTTGTTGCTGTGGCGAGAGGCCGGGGAATTTTAACCCGCCTCTGCCTGCGTAATAACCCATTAAGCTACGCTCGCCTTGAGCCATAGCCTGCTGGGCCTCAGTCGTAGGATCGCGTTGAGAAAGTGCCTGAAGCAATCCTGCATACTTATCATTTGCTGCTAATGTCGGTTTTTGCGAGCCTACAGTTTGTGGGCTAGGGTTTGTGGGCCGTGGTGTATCTGGGCCAGCATTGCAGGCTTGAAGCAATAAAGTCATCAGGCTGGTGCATGCGATTTGGGAGCGACTTATCATTGTATCCTCAGTGTTATTTTGCGGCGTATCGCTAATAATAACAGCCCCAATATTGAGAACAAGCTGAATGAGCCGCCGCCAATATCGGAAGAGGGTGCTGATGTCTTGATTTCCGGGCTAGCTGCCAGCGTAACCACGTCATCATCAATAATGGTGCCTCGGGATATCAATTCACTGCTTTCATTGGCAAATTGTGCATTGGCTGGTTTGCGTAGCAATAGTGTAAGTACTTGGTTCTTTTCATGCAGCGTATCGCCTGCAACAGGCACTTGAATGTGGGTTGTGTTATCCCCTTGGCTAATGCGTGCTTGGCCTTTTTGCAGCATTGCTGATGTAGCTGAATCAGTCACTTCATAATCGATTGAGATATTTTCTTCAGCAATGATCGAAAGTGACAGAATAAACGTTAAATAACGTATGCCTGTGTCCTCTTCTGTAATAGAGGGTGCATTGACTGATACCACTGGGTCACCGCCTAAGACGTTAATTTTACCATCTGAAACGGCAAAGAAAACGTTGTTGAGGCAGCTCACTTGAATATGAGCATTTTGGATGCTTACAATCTTATTCGGCATGACAAGTGCCTGTTCGCCATCATTTTCTGTGCGAGGCATTAACATTGTTGTGGTGCCGGTCTTATCCAGCAGCCCAATGCTGACATGAGTACAAGCAATGGGTGGTGCTGTGGTGTTAGCAACATCCCATTCAACGGAAAGTGATTGTTTGGCCGATAGTGTCGTTGGGGTATTTTGACTAAGTACTGCAAAAGGGGTGCCCGTATTCACAACATCCAGCACCATGCTATCTTGGGCAATGCCGCCTTTATTGTCTCTTGTAAGCAATGTGAAATTTAGTTGGCGGTCAGTACTGGGCAGCTGTTCGCCGATTGTTTTTGTGTTATTTAACGTGTCAACCAGTCTAGGGAAATAGCGGGTGGTGTTAGCCACAGGGAACCATGCCCTAAATAATGGGTTATCACCTAGATCAGTATAGAGCCCACCGATTGAGCCTGTATCAGTTTGCTCCCAAGAGTGCAGCATGGGGTCTTCGTCGACATCACTGCTGGTGCCTGTTAATTTAAACGGTGTCTCAGCCGGAATGGTGTGATCAGCACCGGCGGAAACAGCGGGGTTATTATTGTTCTGTGTGCTTAGTGTGCCGCAGTTTGCCCCTGATTCATCTCGTGTGTATGCCTTAATTTGTTGAATGCTGACAGAGTGAAAAAATGCATCTGAGTTGGCTTGTAAATTATCAGTTCCGCAAATGCCTGCATATCCCATAATACTGCTACCGCTACCGGGCTCAACCGCGGTGTTTTTCTCGCGGTTACCCGCACTACAGTTGATCTGGCGACCATTGAAGGTGTGTGATGCACCCAGCTGGTGACCTATTTCATGTGCAACATAATCAATGTTGAATACATCATCAGAAGGTTGGTTTGAACCTGTCACGCCACCTGCTTTATAGGTACCACAAACCGATTTGATAAACGCCAATCCGCCCGTACCCCCAGTCCCAAATACATGCCCTATATCATAATTGTCTTTACCAATAATTGCGTTGATATTGATGATGTTTTCATCAATCATGGCCGTTGCATCCTCATTGGTATAGGGATCAGATGAGGGAGAGGTATACAGTATTTTATCGTTATCAGCGACCAGTTCTAGATGAATATTAAGGTCCCTTTCAAACACTTGGTTGAGTCGATTAACTGTGGATACTACAGTGCTGAGGGCCTGATCTCTTCCCCCTAGCAGCTGCGCATACTCGCCAGTTGTTGCAATAGCAATACGATAGGTTCGTAGTGAGTCCATAGGGCTGCTGAGTGATTTGTTAGCACTTTTGGGTGTGAAATTAGGGAAGATGGATGATGTATCATGGTGTGACTGACAGTTGAAGTGAGTTGTCTCTTGTTTGGAGGGGCGCGAGTTTCGGCTGATATAGTGGTTGTCACCTGATTGACGGTTTGGGTCAATAAAGATTCGTTCCCCTTCATGCGTGACAATCATTCCATGAAATCCACTGGGTGTGAGGTCGATGCGACCACTGATAATAGGATTGCTGGGGTGAGTTATTTTCCATGTTTTGATCGCTGGATAACGTTGCGCCAGTTTTACATTCATAACCTGACTGCGTTCTACTTTAAATGGCATTAACTGGCCGTCAGGTAGGGGAAGTTCTAAGTAAGAATGTGCTAGATTTTGTGTTGAGAGGGTCTTTAGCTGCTTGGCCAAGCCCGATAAATCGAGTGCTAAATGCCTTTTTTTGTGGTCTGATTTAACATCAGATGACTGTCTATATTGAGAGAGCGGGTTGAGGTCAGTCCAAATTTGGGTATTGGCAAACAAAGATTGTGAAACTAACAGACACGGTAACAGCAATAACTTACGCATAGTTTATTTTTCTTATTGAGGATTATTTTTATTATTTAAGTATCACGGGGGAGGGATACTTAACTTAAGTGCCTCAAGCTACCACAAGGAAACTGAATATTAGTTAAACGGATAATGAATGGTTAATTAGTGAACGAGTTGCTTTCTTAATCGATTGGCAATGAATAAAAGAAGAATCAGTGAAATACCCATGCTTCCTCCGCCACTGGCATTGCTCGCTCCAGACAAGACCGCTGAATTTCCGCCACGCGTCTCTGTTGTAGCCGTTTCAATATTCTGACCAATGGCAAAGCTATACGATGAAATGCTGAAGAAAATGTTGTTGCTACAGCTTAGTTTAAAGCGCCCAGACTGTGTCAGTGAAACGCTGGCAGGGAGAAAAATGGCTGCATTACCTGTATTGGGTATGTTATTGGCTAAATGAGTATTGAAGTTTTTCCCACCATCCGTTGATAAAGTCAGATCAACCGAAGGGCAGCTAATGGGGGCAGCCTGGGTACCTGCTGTATCCCAAGTAACGGCAATTGTGGTATTTGGTGTGTAATGGCTATCGGGTTTGTGCAGTCTAAAACCCACGCCGTTGTTAATGACCTGGATGTTGACACGATCAAGGCTTGGCACATGATGCCCATCATAAACGGCCACTTGAAAATTCATCTGCCGGGTTGTGCTGGGCAAGGTCTCCCCATTAATAAACCCCGTTCCTAGCATAGTAGACATAGCAGGGAAGGTACGAGTAGCACTGTTATTGGCAGGGAGTACTCTAAATAAGGCATTGTTGCCCGTATCTTGCTTTAATGTTGAGGATGATCCTGCGTCAATCTGCTCCCAGCTGTAGCGCAAGGTATCACTGTCAGCGTCAGCTGCTTCAGCGGTCAATGCAAACGGTGTATGTGCAGGAATAGTATAGTTGTTTCCTGCGACGGCCATTGGGGCCGTGTTATTTGTCTGATGAACAACCCCGCAAGCACTGGCTGAGCCACTTAGTAAATTGCTATTAACCTGTTCGATATTGCCGCTGTGAAACATCGCGTCTGCAAAGCTTTGCACATTATCGTTTCCACAGCCACCTGCATAAGACATGATGCTTGAGCCGCTACCTGGTTCAAATGCTGTGCGTGCTGTTCTTGCGCCGCTGGTACAAATGCCTTGGCTGCTGTTAAACGTGTGCGTAGCACCAAATTGATGGCCAATTTCATGAGCAACATAATCAATATCAAAGCTGTCGTTATTAGGGTGTTGAATCCCTGAGGCACCACGCGCTTTGTTGCGACTGGTACATACGCTACCGATATAAGCCATACCGCCGCCTGATGTTCCAAAAACATGACCAATATCGTACTGTTCACTGCCAATGACCTTGTCAAGGTTACGCTGGTTTTCAGCTAACATGCTCTCAAGTTTGAAATTTGAATAGGGGTCAGTAGTACTATCGGTGTAAATTAGCAAATCGTTATTTTCAACCAGTGTGAGCTGTACCCCAAAGCTCTGTTCAAATACGTGATTGACGCGGTTTAAGGTGGTTGCTATCGCGCTGAGTGTTGAACCAATGGTGCCGCCTTGGAGTTGGCTGTATTCGGCTGTTGCGGCAATGGCAATTCGATAGGCCACAAGTCCTTCATTACTTCGGGTTCTGGCAGCGACGCGGTTTTGCAAAGGTGAGGCTGCGTGTGTATGTCCGGGGGAGCTGCATTGGAATGGGTCATGATTATTTTGCTCGGCTTTTCTATAGCTGAGGTAAGTATTGCTGGTATGTTGATTTGCAGGGTCAATAAAAATAGTTTGGCCATCAAACGTTTGCAACATGGCGTGAAAGCCCCGCTCAGTAAAATCAACCCGTCCTGAAACAATATGTTTACTAGGAGTAGCAACCTTATAGGTTCTGATATTGCTGAAACGTGCTGCAAGAGCAATGGGTAGCACCGAGGTGTTTTCAAGTGTTAATGCCACATTGCTACCATCAGGTAGAGGGACTTCAACGCTGAGTAAGCCAGCCGCTCTTTGCTGAATATCTTCATGGTGGCTATTAGGAATCAATAAAGCCTTCATTGATTCAGTGTCTAGTGTTAACGCTCGAGCATTTCTCACGCCTTTATTAAGGATCTCAATATTTTTAGTATTGCGTGCAGCGATATCATTCTGATCTTGCCAAAGTATTGAGTCATTTGCTGTTGCTGTATTGAAAAAGCCGCAGAAAGAAACAAGTAGTAAGCAGTGTTTGGCAAAGTGCATAGTGATCGCCCGTTAAGCTTTTATTAAGTACGGGTTCATCCTATGGCAGGGAGGTTCACTTCAAGGAGTCTTGTCAGGCTGGAAGGTTACTTTTATCGGTTGAAAATTAGTCTTGTATAGTTGGTCTGTCGAAATGTGCCGCTAATCATTTCATCACAAAAACACAGATAAGGTGTCATCTAAAAAGCGCCAACCGTGCTCAGTGCAACTGATTCTTTGGCTGGTATTTTCTAATAATCCGGCGCTTTTAGCTTGTTGAATAAGATGGGTAACGGTTTCGGGTGCTTGCCCCGTTCGCTCCTGATAAAGCGATGCGGTCACTCCAGACTTTAACCGCAGTGCGTTTAACATAAATTCAAAAGGTAACTCATCAAGGGTTAGAATTTTGCTTGATGATCTAAATTTACTGGCTTTAGCTTGTGCTAGGTATTGTTTGGGCTGACGGTATTTTTGGTAACGTGTAATGGTGCCGTCTGCTGTGGTTTGCTTACCATGTGCGCCCGCTCCAATGCCAATATAGTCACCAAATTGCCAATAGTTCACATTGTGGCGGCACGTCTGTGTTTTTGCATAGGC
>JBMZDT010000003.1:0-18896 GCA_049614505.1 Leucothrix sp. | reverse complement strand
GAGTAGATAAAAATGACAATAAGCAGCCCAAGCTTTAGTTCAACGGTCGCAATATTCGTGGTTTGTAAAAAAGACATCTGATTAATTAATGCAACTATTTGCTCCGATGCCCCGATGGAGGCAAATAGACCTGCCGTGATGAATATCGAAGTAGAGCAGAAAAAGGTGACCACGTTGTTAAGGCCAGTAATGACTTGGGCGTCCATAATGCGATTGTCGCGCTGTAACATCGCTAACGACCAGCGCTCACGCCACCGCGACATAGCATTCACTAACGACTTGGGGCTGGTGTTAACGTAGCGTGTGTAACTGAACCAGCACAAGAGGAACCAGAGTAGGGCAATGATGTCCTCAATGGAGAGTGCGAGGTTACTGAGTGCTTGCATAAAAGGCCTTTAATCGCTGCTTAGAATTGATCATAATGCGCATCTTCAAAATCATTACAAAAAAACAATATGATTGCTATAGCCGAGATCATCGCTCAAGAACTTAATGTCAAAACACAGCAAGTGAATGCAGCGATTGCGTTACTTGATGAAGGGGCCACCGTGCCATTTATTTCCCGCTATCGTAAAGAAGTGACAGGGGGTTTAGATGATGGGCAAATGCGTACATTGCAAGAGCGTTTGGGCTATTTACGAGAGCTCGAATCTCGTCGAGAAGCCATTCTTAAACTGATTGATGAGCAAGGCAAGCTAACGCCCCAGTTAAAGCGTGACATCTTAGCTGCGGATAGTAAAACACGCCTGGAGGACTTATACCTTCCCTACAAGCAAAAACGCCGTACAAAGGGTCAGATAGCCATCGAGGCAGGCATTGAGCCTTTGGCAGATGCGTTACTGAATAATCCGCAGCTTGATCCAGTGGCTGAGGCAGCTAAGTACATCAATCAATCGGCTGACTTTAAGCAAGCGTTTGAAGAAACAAAGGGTGTGCTAGACGGTGCAAAATATGTACTAATGGAGCGATTTGCAGAAGACGCTAATCTCGTTGGCGAATTGCGTGAGTTCATGGCAGATCGTGGTCAACTGACATCAGTTGTTGTGCCAGGCAAAGAACAAGAAGCGGCAAAGTATAAAGATTATTTTGAAAATGCAGATGCCGTTAAAAAAATGCCATCACACCGTGTTCTAGCGATGCTACGTGGTCGAAATGAAGGTTTTTTGCAGCTGAAAGTCGATGCACCAGAAGAGGATAGCGAGACGCATCCTTGTGAGTATCGCATTGCTAAGCGTCATGGCATTCGCCAGCAAAGTCGTGCGGCTGATATGTGGCTAAATGAAGTCGTTCGCTGGACATGGAAGATTAAGCTACAGCTAAAGCTGGAAACCGAAATGCTAACAACACTGCGCCAACGCGCTGAAGTCGATGCAATTCATGTATTTGGTCAAAACCTAAAAGATCTATTACTTTCTGCCCCCGCTGGTCAAAAAGCTACCATGGGGTTAGATCCCGGCCTGCGCACAGGGGTGAAAATTGCGGTCATTGATAGCACGGGTAAGTTTTTGGATGAAATGGCTATCTTCCCACATGCTCCACGTAACCAGTGGGATGAATCCATTGCGGCACTGGCTAAAATGTCTGCTAAGCATCATGTTAATTTATTAGCCATTGGCAATGGTACGGCATCAAGGGAAACAGACAAACTCTGTGCGGAGTTGATTAAAAAGCATCCTGAGCTTGGTTTGCAGAAAATTATGGTCAGTGAAGCGGGTGCGTCGGTTTATTCAGCATCAGAAATTGCTGCTGCTGAATTTCCAGATTTAGATGTGACAGTACGTGGGGCAATTTCCATTGCGCGCCGCTTGCAAGACCCATTGGCCGAGTTGGTTAAAATCGACCCTAAATCGATTGGCGTCGGTCAATATCAGCATGATGTAAATCAAACGCTACTTGCCAAAAACCTTGACTCAGTCGTTGAGGATTGTGTTAACTCGGTAGGCGTTGAGGTCAATACGGCTTCTGCTGAAATTCTTAGTCATGTGGCTGGCTTGAATAAAACCATTGCGAAAAATATCATTAGCTACCGCGATGAAAATGGCGTCTTCACGAATAGAAAGCAACTAAAGAAAGTCCCCAGATTAGGTGATAAAGCCTTTGAGCAAGCCGCCGGTTTTATTCGTATTAGAGGTTCAAATAACCCGCTGGATGCCTCAGCTGTACATCCTGAATCATATTCTGTTGTAGAGGAGATGCTGCGTGATCTGAAATGCGAAATTAAGCAGCTCATTGGCAATAAGCAGAACCTAAGCAACCTCAATGCAGAACGCTATACTAATGATAAATTTGGCTTACCCACGGTCACCGATATTATTGCTGAGCTAGATAAGCCTGGGCTAGACCCACGGCCAGAGTTTAAAACGGCTAGCTTTAAGGAAGGCGTAGAGAAGGTTTCAGATCTACAGCCCGGTATGATACTTGAGGGCACTGTGAGCAATGTGACGCACTTTGGCGCTTTTGTTGACATTGGGGTACACCAAGATGGATTGGTTCATATCTCTGCCATGTCAGATAAATTTATCAAAGACCCGCACGAAGTCGTTAAGGCAGGTGAAATCGTCAAGGTAAAGGTCATGGAGGTTGATGCTGCGAGAAAGCGAATTGCATTGAGTTTGAGATTAGACGATCCTCTAGCAGCAGATGGTCATGATGCCCAAAGCGCTAAGCCCGCTACAAGGAAAAACTCGCAGGGTAAGTCTAATAATCAACGTAGTAATCAAAACACGCGCCCAGCTAAATCGTCGACCAATAATACCCCGGTGAATAATGCGTTTGCTGAAGCGTTTGCAAATGCGAAGAATGCGAAGAAAGGGAAGTAGACAATACATCATGACTCGCAGGGTATGATGCTGCGATAAGAGTGACTGAGCTACTACTAAGCCAACAGCTCCTACCCATCAAGACGGGAAGGAGCCGTTGGCAGTATCAAATACCGCCTACTCTAATTCTTGTGCAAAGTATCGTTCAACCCACCCCAAACGGATGAATCACTAACAATTGCCACAACCGCTCCAGTTTGGCTATCGCGTCTAAATAATAGGCCTGACTGTCCAGCTAACTGACGTGCTGATACTGTCGTGCCATCTGGCGCTTTAACCTTTGTACCTGCTGTAAGGTATAGGCCAGCTTCCAAGATACAGTCATCGCCCAATGGAATGCCTAAGCCTGAGTTAGCACCTAACAAACAGCGCTCCCCTAGTGCAATGCGCTCTTTGCCGCCACCTGATAGGGTGCCCATGGTGGATGCACCACCGCCTACGTCTGAACCGTTTCCAACAACCACGCCAGCACTAATACGGCCTTCAACCATTGAGTTGCCCAACGTGCCTGCATTGAAGTTAACAAAGCCTTCATGCATGACCGTTGTTCCTGATGCGAGGTGGGCGCCTAAGCGCACACGGTTACCAATAGCAATACGAACACCTTCAGGGATGACGTAGTCAATCATGCTCGGGAATTTGTCCACAGAGTTGATCGATAGGCTGTGATCTTCACCAGCAATTAGCTCGCGTAGGGTCTCAATTTCCGTTGGCAGGACGGGGCCCGCAGACGTCCAAGCAACATTAGTTAGTAAGCCAAATACGCCGTCTAGGTTGATTCCATTGGGTTTAACAGCGCATTCTGAAAGTAGATGTAGTCGTAGGTAAGCGTCTTCTATGGATTTAGGCGCATCATCAACAGAAGCAATTTCTACTTCAACAAAGTCACTTTTAATTAAACCGACTTTTTGAGCCAAACAATTGCGAGCAATTTCTTTATTGGAACGTGGGAACCATATATCCAGCACTGTGCCGCTGTTGCTGTCAATATAACGATGTCCGATACGCTTGATTGTCATGATCTCTCTCTACTGTGTTTGATTCAGAATATCTGAATCGTTTGATATAAAATGGGTTGGTTCTGGTCTATGCCACTAAATAGAGGCCAAGAAATGTTTAATCCGATGAGCAGCTTCGATGCACTGTGTGGGTTCAGCAACCAAGGCTAAACGAATACGATTTGCACCAGGGTTAAGCCCATTCACTTCACGCGATAAATAACTGCCTGGTACCACATTGAGATGCTGTTTTTCGAAGATATCACGAGCGAAAGTGACATCATCAATCGGTGTTTTAGGCCAGAGGTAAAAGCTGGCCTGTGGCGTTGGAATGTCCATCACTGGTGACAAGATCGTTAATACAGCCGCAAATTTTTCTCGGTACAGGCGGCGGTTTTCTATAACGTGGTCTTCATCTTGCCACGCGGCAATGCTAGTTACCTGAGTGTGCGGTGGCATGGCGCAGCCGTGGTAAGTACGAAATAGCAAGAATGCTTGCAAGATATCCGCGTCACCTGCCACAAACCCTGAGCGTAAGCCTGGCGCGTTGGAGCGTTTGGACAAACTATGCATGACCACACAGCGTTTATAGTCAGTATTGCCAATGGCCTCAGCGACTTCAAGTAGCCCTGTGGGTGGGTGGGCTTCATCTAAATAAATTTCTGAATAACATTCGTCTGAAACAATCGTAAAGTCATATTGTTCAGCAAGCTGCAGGAGTTTTTTGATTTCGCTGCTAGGCGTGAGTGCACCTGTTGGGTTACCTGGTGTACACATAAAAAACAGCTGGCAGTCATGCCAAGTTTGCTCATCAATTGCGTCTAAATCTGGAATGAAACCATTTTCTTCAACACAAGGTAGGTAAACAGGGGTGGCTCCAGCTAGCAGTGTCGCTCCTTCATAAATTTGATAGAAAGGATTGGGCATCAACACTTTTGCATTCGGTTGGCGATCAATCAAACACTGAGTGATGGCAAACAGCGCTTCGCGAGTTCCTGTGACAGGAAGCACCTGTCTTTCAGGGTCGACTTGGCCTAAATTAAAGCGTGTGGCTAACCAACTGGCAATTGCCTCGCGTAATGCCAAGGTGCCTTTGGTACTTGGGTAAACCGCAATGTGGGATAAATTTTCTTTAAGTGTGTCAAGTATGATCGCTGGCGTTGGATGCTTTGGCTCGCCAATGGATAAGGATAAAGGCGATAGCGCTGGGTTGGGATGAATATGTTGCTTGAGGGTCGCAATCTTTTCAAAAGGGTAGGGCTGGAGCCGCTGAAGGTCTGTGTTCATGACATTGCACACAAAACGCGAAGTATAACCTAACTGCCAGCCCCTTGACTTCAAAAAAATGCCGTCAACAGACGGCATTTTAAGTAACAGCAAATGAGCTTTTTTCCGTTATCCTTTCATGAATGGGATAATTGGATGCCCTCTCCAAGGATGGTTGTGCTGCCTCCATACTTGACTTGCCAGCGTGGCGTAAACCTGTCGGTAGTCAGTAGTATGGGCAACGTTGCCGTTGCTGTCTAAGCGGGTCAAATCTGGCGCGCGACCATAGAGTCCGCCACGAACCTTTCCGCCCATCACAAACTGAGCGGATGCTGTGCCATGATCAGTACCGCCACCTTTGTTTTCACTAATGCGGCGGCCAAATTCAGAGTAGCTGACAATAACAATTTTATCCCACAGACCATTTTTATCCATCGAATGAATAAACCGAGACAGTCCATGATCTAGCTGAAAGAGCACGTTATTGTGACGTCCAATCTGCCCTGAATGGGTATCAAAGCCAGTTTGGGTCACTTTATAAACGGGAGAGTCTATGCCAGCAATAATCATTTGAGCAACTGACTCAAGACTATGGCCTAAAACGCCCTTACTTCTTGTTGTTTTTCTCTGCCGTAAGCTACGTGACATTTTTGCACGTAACTGTTTACCGACCTCATACAGCTGGTGCTGTGTATTGGTCAGATGGGCTAAGGCAGGTGTAGAACTTACAGGGGTGATATCTTGAATAATTTTAGATTGGTTCACAAAGGTGCGTGGGCTCTGCATGCTGACGCTGTTCATATAAGAGCTGTACAAAGGGCCAAGGCTGCCACCATCATTGCTCACACTAATACCGTGTAAACCTTGCTTATAGCCTGGCACAATTTGTGATAGCCAACCGTGCTCTAATACTTGCTCAGCATGCGAACCTGTCTCAATAATGTCCATTGAACGAAAATGTGACAATACGCCATTTGGATAGCCTACCCCTTGAATCCAAGCCATTTGGCCATTATTCCAGACTTTGTGAAGCTCTTTCAAATGCGGGTGCATGGCCAAATTATTCTGGCCTAAGGGCAATGCAGTACGCTCTTTAACTCGAATATTGGGGCGCAGACGTTTGTAATCTTCGTCTAAATAAGGTGCAAGTGTATTGAATCCGTCATTACCACCCTTAAGCTCAACAAACACAACAATTTTGTCGGGCGTGCCGCCGTTTGAGGCAAATAATAGTTCAGGAGATAGGCCTGCTGCGGTTAACAGGCCGGAGTATTTTAAAAAATCGCGACGATCCATCATTATATAACCTTATTGTTAGCTGACTTGGTAGGCAGGGTCCAGAACCAATGCACGAACTAGGCGCTGTCGGCCAGGTTCAGTAGGTAATGGGTTTAACGGTGGCACGGGTAAGAGCCAGGTTATTAATTCTTCGTCGGTGCAGTTAGGCATGTGACGCATCATCTTGGCATCATTTGCCTGTCGTAAATTACCGCGTGTTAAATTGGTCAATAAACCAGTGCGGCGCATGAGTGACTGAGTGCTGATCCAATCATTACCGCCAGACCAACCTTTAACGCTACCTTGGGCAAACAGTGATTGCCCCATAATGGATAAATTATGCGATAAATTGTTCTTGCGGAGTCGGTAGGGGAGTGCTCGCATGGTACCGATTGTTAGCTCAACAGGTGACTTAATCAGAGCACCCATATTTCTTGGGTCCCAAAAAGCATCACTGCTTAAGACCGCAATCAATAAAGCTTTAATGTCATAGTTTGAATTACGGAACTGAGCAGCCCAGCGACGTGTATAAGCGGCATTAGGCTTTGATGAGCTGATAAACTCATTCCACATTTTTTCAGCGATGGTTTCTGCTGTTCTGGGGTGCTTCATGAGGATCATCAATATATCATCCCCGCTAAAGTTACCCCGTTGACCCATAAAGGTTTTTACGCCCGTATCATGCAGCTCAGGGTAGAAGCGAAACTTACCTGTTCTATCATCAATACCCCAACCCGTGAACGCACGTGCAGCCTCTTTAATGTCAAACTCACGGTAATATCGCGTACCACCCAACGTAAACAACTCTAGCAGCTCTCGTGCAAAGTTCTCGTTTGGGTTGCCTTTGACGTTTTTGTACCCGTCTAGATAAATAAGCATGGCCGGATCTTTTGCCATAGCAAATAATAAGTTGCCATAATTACCTAACGCATGACGCCGTTGGGTGACGTTTTGCTCATACAAAGCACTAGGCTGTTTAGTTTGATCTATTGTTGATGGGAAATGGTTGTGCCAAAACAATGTCATACGCTCTAGAAAAGGGGTTTTGGTCGTGAGCATGTGGTTAACCCACCAGTTTTGGATGCCCTTTCCTTCAGTTTTGGCCATGCGCTGCATATTACGTTGGCGCGCCATTGAGTTGCGATTGCTGATAGTTTTTGCCCAGCTTGATGTTCTGGGAGGTCGCGGCAGATTGTAATCTGCATAGCTCAGCGTGTGTTTGATTGCATCCAGCAAGGTGAGGTTTTTGTAACGCTGGATAGTGTCCCATTCGGCACCGATGCTTGTTCTTGACACAAGATGGCGGGCGCGGAAAAGTCCTAGTTTCCCCATTGTGGTAAGTCTCGTATTATTTTTGTTATTGCGTCTTCAGACAATAACAGTATGATTTGGTTCAAAAGAAATATAGACAAATTGATATTGATATTCTAATCACTATTTATAAAAAGCTAATCAGCAAAACTTATAGCTATGAATGTGGCTGGATGTGCTTTATAGTTTTATGAATATTATTATTTTGAAGCCCAAGCAAAGCAGACCCTACCGTTTAACTGAAAAATTAAAATAAGTACATTTCTCAGTGGTTTTTTATACTAGCAATAAAAGATTAAATATTCCGTTACGGTTTGATTATGTTTAATTAAACTATGTTAACCTCAAGACATGATTTACATGCATACCAAGGATAGAGAATGCAGCAAGCCATAGCACTAGGAACGATTATAAATAAACGCTATCAAGTACAAAAAACGCTCTCTGATACTACCAGCAATCGACGCTACTTAGCTGAAGATACCGACCAAAGCAACCGACTAGTGGTTATTTCGTTTCCAAGGATGGAATTACAAACATTACCGGGGTTTGCTGCTGCCTTTAATGACGCTTGTCAACATTTGATGAAAGCGCGGTTAAGCGGCCTGTTGAAAATTTTAGATCACGGTGAGCACGAGTCACAGCCTTATTCGGTGCTTCAATATGTCACTCATGAAACCTTAGAAAGTACCTTAACCGCACACAAAAATAATGAGAAAAAATTATCAGTCGATGAGGTATTGGATTGGGCGAGGCCTTTAGCCGTTACCCTTGATGAGCTGCATGCCTTGGACTATGTGCACAGCAATGTGCGCCCAACAACGATTTTTCTAGATCAGAAACGCCAAGTGTTACTAGGTGATTTCATTACTGAATTCGCTATTCAACGTCTAGGGGCTTTTAAGCAGGTCATTGCATCGTTGGATATAGCAGATCACTTGGCACCAGAATATATTAAGAGCAATTACAACGAAAGCTATGATCAATACCTGTTAGCCACTATCATTTATGAGGCACTTGCTGGGCGTTCACATTTTCATAATCCAGGCAGTACAGAAGCCTACAGAAGACAGGTCGCTACAAAATTCCCCGAACCCTTATTAACGCATCGCCCTGAGTTGGTGGGTGCATCACGTATACTAGGCAAGGCGCTGGAGCGTAATCCTGTTAAACGATTTGCGACCTGCCGTGAGTTTGTTAATCAGCTTGGCTCGGCACAAATTAATCCCATCTACGCAAATACAGACGATAAGCCTGTTACAGTGATTAAAAAAGTCTTAGACCTTGATGAAACGGTTCCAGCTGAGCCTATCATTACCTCTATTCGATCTGATCGCAGTTTGGGTCGTAAAAAAGGGATTATCTGGTTGGGTGTCTTGTTATTAGGGACTGGAGCTGCAGCGTATGCGGTGAATCATTTGGGGGGCTTGGATCAGTTCAAAACACGGCTGACAACGGCATGGAGTGATTTAACTACGCCTCAAGAAGTACCGTCAGTGCAAATAGTAACGGTGGCACCTGCTGCTGTAGACAGTGCGGGGACATCAACTACTAATACTGCAACTGCGCCAACGGTTAAGGCCAGTGATAATAATGATGATAAAAAGCAAGCTAAGGTAGTTTCAAGTAATACGGCTGGAACGTCGTCTAGTCGCGAGAGTACAGCGAATAATGAGACGACTGTACAGGCACCGGCAGTTGGTGTAACTAGCAAAACGATAGTCTCTGAGACAGTAGCCGCCGTTAGCGCAGCGGATAAGCCTTTGCCACCAGAAACAAAGACGGTTGCTGTTGAGAATATTAATCGTGCTGAGAGCCAAGCGCCTGCAACACAAAATTCTGATCCTAACAAGACAGCATTGGTTGCAACACAAACGGTTGATGCCAACACGTTGAATGTGTTGGTGAGTCAAGCGCTGCGTGAAGGAGAAACTGAGTTTATAACCCGCCAGTCGACGGCCACTGGGGGTGATGAAGCACTTATCATCGCAAAAATTGATGATGCTATTCGCCTAGCCTTACGAGAAGGGCATGCTGACTATTTACAGCAAAACACGGCTACGTCGCCTTCTGGTGAATTACCAGCAAGTGACGGTTCAAATACAGTTAAGCCAGTGGGTCAATCACCTGCATTAATCGGAGGGGCAGGGAACGAGTCTAGTGTCAGCGGGCAAACCTCCAGTAGTGAAGATCAAGCACAGGATTTAAGTCAGAATCAAGTAAGCCCAAGTCAAGCGATTGAGCGCGCAGCCGAGCCGGATGCGTCTAGTACGGTTCTGAATAAACCACTAAGCCCTGAAGAGATTGAAGCCGAAGGTCTGAACGAGAAAATGCTTCAAGCGGATCAACTAGCTGATGAGCGTGCGGCAGCAGCAAAGCTGGCTGCTGAGGAAAAAAAGCGTGTGCGTGAAGAGCGCGGTGAAGCAAAAAGAAAGTTGCGTGAAGAGGCTAAGAAAAAACAAGAAGAGGAAGCGCAGGCAAAGGCTGCTGAAGAAGCTGCAAAAGTCGCAGAAGCAGAGGCACAAGCGAATAATCAGGCTGCACCTGCGGCTAAATCGTTTGCAGAAATGCAGCAGGAACGTGCACGTATTCAAGCCATTAAGGCACAGAAAATGGCGCGTATTAACAGCATTACTAAAGACTGTGTAACGAGTGGCAAGATTCATCGGCAGGTTGCAGCGGGCAATCTCCCCTATGTGAAAAACTGCTTGTCAGTGGGTGTTGATCCCAATGTGACACAAAGTAATCGCTGGACATTGCTGCATTTGGCATCGCTGGGCGGCTACCTTAATATGGCAAAATTGTTAGTCGCGAAAGGGGCGAGTATTAATGCCAAAGCTGCTGATGGTAAAACCCCACTCGATATGGCGGTAGAGCAGAAGAAAGAGCGACTTGTTCGTTACCTTCGAACAAGGGGCGGCGTAACGACGCGATAACGTTTGTTGTGAAAGATAGAGAGAAGCGCCCGCTCATGATTTCATGAGCAGGCGTTTTTTATTGGGCTTTTACAGTTCAGCAATCTTAGCCAGTTGCTGTTGAAGTTGGGCTAGGGCGGCTTGCTGTTCATCGGCTTGCTGTTGAACTTGAGCAACAACATTAGCGGGTGCTTTGTCAGTAAATGATGGGTTGTTTAATCGTCCCATCACGCCTTGTAACTGTTTATTGATCTTTTCAATCTCACGGTTCAAACGTGCGGTCTCAGCGTCTTTATCAATTAATCCAGCAAGAGGTATCAGGATTTGCATGTCGCCTACCAAGCCCGTTGCTGACTCTGGAGCGTTGTCATCGGTACCAAGCCATGTTACTGAGTCCAATTTAGCGAGTGATGTGATTTCGCGTTCACAGCTTTTGAAGATACGCTGGTTCTCATCCGTCCAGTTATTCAGCAAAACAGGCAGGGCCTTGCCAGGCTTGATATCCATTTCCGAGCGGATGCGTCGAATGCTTTCTATAAACAACTTTGTCCAACCCAGCTCATCTTCCGCTACATTATCGATTAGCTGCTCATCAGCAACGGGGTAGTCTTGCAGCATGATGGTATCGCCATTGATAGCCAGTAGCGGTTTGACTGATTGCCAAATTTCTTCAGTAATAAATGGCATAATAGGGTGCAATAGTCGCATGAGTGACTCATAGACTGAAACAAGGGTATGTCGAGTACCTTGCTTGGCATTTTCACTAACATCATCAGCAAAGAGTACTGGTTTAGAAAGCTCTAAATACCAATCGCAATACTCGTTCCAAGAGAACTCATAAAGCGCCTTAGCTGCTAAATCAAAGCGGTATTTTTCAAAATGCTCAGCGACTTCGGCTGAGGTGCGTTGTAAGCGGGAAATAATCCAACGATCGGCTTGGGATAGCTCACGATTGGGGTTATCTAAGCCAATCGCTTTGCCTTCTGTTTGCATCTGGACATAGCGAGCGGCATTCCATAATTTGTTACAGAAATTGCGGTTGCCTTCGATGCGCTGCAAATCAAAACGTACATCGCGCCCAGACGTTGCCTGTGTTGCAAAGGTGAAGCGTAAGGCATCGGTACCGTAAGCGGGTATTCCGTCAGGGAATTGCTTTTGAGTGGCTTTGGCAATACTGTCACGCTTGTGATCCTGCATGAGGTTGCTGGTGCGTTTTTCCAGTAAATCTGGCAGAGAAATACCATCGATAACGTCTAATGGGTCAATCACATTGCCTTTAGATTTAGACATTTTTTGGCCGTCGCTGTCGCGCACCAGCCCGTGCATGTAGACTTCCTTGAAAGGTACCTCACCATCCATAAATTTAAGCCCGAACATAATCATTCTGGCAACCCAGAAAAAGATAATGTCAAAGCCTGTCACCAATACATTGGTTGGGTAGAAGGTTTTTAAAGCATCCGTGTTTTCAGGCCAGCCCAGCGTCGAAAATGGCCAAAGTGCGGATGAGAACCAGGTATCAAGGACGTCGTTATCCTGTTTTAGCACGGTATCCGCAGGTAGCGTGTACTTTGTAATGACTGTGTCTCTATCTTTACCAACATAAACCTTGCCAGCTTCGTCATACCAAGCAGGAATGCGGTGGCCCCACCAAAGCTGACGAGAAATACACCAATCTTGAATGTCATTCATCCAGCTGAAATACATGTTTTTGTAATTATCAGGGACAAATTTGATGCGACCAGACTCAACGGCTTCGATTGCAGGCTTAGCCAGTGGCGCAATTTTCACATACCATTGGTCGGTCATATAGGGTTCAATGACGCTACCTGAGCGGTCACCACGAGGTACCTGTAGGGAATGAGCTTTTACTTCATCCAGCAAGCCAAGCGCATCTAAGTCAGCAACAATTTGCTTGCGCGCAACAAAACGATCTAAACCTTGGTATTGCTCTGGCCCATTGTCATTAACAGCGGCACTATCATTAAAGATATTAATAATTTCAAGATCATGGCGCTTACCCACTTCATAGTCGTTAAAGTCATGGGCAGGGGTTATTTTGACGCAACCCGTTCCTTTCTCAGGATCAGCATAGTCATCGCCAACAATAGGGATCAAGCGACCGACCAGTGGCAATTTAACTGACTTGCCAATCAGATGTTGGTAACGAGGGTCTTCAGGGTGTACTGCAACAGCCGTGTCGCCAAGCATTGTTTCCGGGCGTGTGGTCGCTACAATAAGAAACTCGTCCGTTGCATGGCCATCTGCATCGGCCAATGGGTAGCGGAAGTGCCACATGTGGCCATTTTCTTCTTCATTGAGCACTTCGATATCGGAGAGCGCGGTATGGAGTACAGTATCCCAATTGACTAAGCGCTTGCCGCGATAAATTAAGCCTTCATCGTACAAACGTTCAAAGACATCACCGACCGCGTCTGACAAACCTTCGTCCATCGTGAAGCGTTCGCGTGACCAATCAGGTGAAGCACCCAAACGTCTGAGTTGCTTGGTAATGGTGCCTCCAGATTGTTCTTTCCACTCCCAGACACGTTCAATAAACTTGTCACGCCCTAAATCATGGCGGGTTTGGCCCTGTGCATTGACTTGGCGCTCAACCAGCATTTGGGTTGCAATCCCTGCATGGTCTGTACCGGGCTGCCAGAGCGTATTGTGTCCTTTCATGCGGTGGTAGCGAATAAGCGCATCCATCACAGTATCTTGAAAGGCATGGCCCATATGCAGTGTGCCAGTGACGTTGGGCGGGGGAATCATAATACAGTATGACTCTCCTGCACCACTTGGCTCGAAATAGCCTTGTGATTCCCACTGTTGGTACCAACGCTGCTCAATGTCTTGCGGGCTATATGTTTTTTCCATGCCAATACTTATTTGATGTGATTCTGAAAGGCGGAATTATAGCCGAAACTCTGCTGTGCTGCAGGGTTGATTCAAGATGATTTATTTGGCAATAACGGATTGTCGCTTTCGTGTTACAGCGTCAGCCACAATCCGTTCAGCGAGTTTCTAAGAGAGATCTTTGGAGGCTTTTGTGCGTTTTGCGTTCAATTTTTTGGCTGGTGGGACCCTGCTGCGACTGGCTTCCGCTCTTATCGCAAATGCACGGCTACGCGTACCCATGGTATCTTGACCAATGGCAGATTCAAGTTCATCAATACGTGAATTTAAGGCGTCAGCGTAGCGGCTGGATCGTTTGTTACCTGAGGCATCACCTTGTCGTCTTAGTGCGGGGTTTCCTGGCACAACAAGGTCTGACACAACAGGAATGTGTGCGGATGTTTTCGACGGGGGATTCGACATCTCTGCAACTTCCTTTAAAGTTGATGGTATTTAAGAGTATACCCCCGTTCTCGATAATAGGCATACCTTTTGCGACCATCGGTTAAAATTTCAGGAGATTGATCAAGAATTTCTCCCATTCTAACAAATCGTGAAAAAAACTCTGGTTTCGCATTTGATAGGTTAATTAAGTAGTCGCAGTGCTCAATCGGTTCATAGTCATGCGCAATAGTTATTCGCTCTTGTTGAGCATTATCAGCCAGCGCATGGGGTAAAAAGCTTGACGGGTGCCACGTCCAAAGGAGTTCATCTAATTGCTGAGAAGTGGCCAATGAATCGGTGTGAATGTGGATGTGCCAGTTTCGGTCATAAGCTTTTTGGGTGAGGCGACAGGCAAGAATCAGCCTGTCACGCAAACTGTCAGATTGACAGACATAGAAGCTAATTTCTGTCATCAGACCTGATCAATTAAAAACTGTGTTAGCAGAGGAACGGGGCGACCTGTTGCCTCTTTGCCGTTCCAAGCAGTTCCCGCAATGTCTAAATGTGCCCAGCGATAGTCATTGGTAAAATGGCCTAAGAAACATGCCGCTGTAATGGTACCTGCAGACTTGCCGCCGATATTGCCTATATCAGCATGTGCACTTTTAAGCAGCTTTTGGTAGTCATCGTTCATTGGTAATTGCCATGCTTGATCACCAATCTTATTGCCAGATGCTAGTAACCCATCAGCAAGTGATTGGTCATTTGATAACAATGCACAGATCTCATGACCCAGCGCAACAATGCAGGCACCCGTGAGCGTTGCAATATCGATGACGAGTCTTGGTTTATATTTGCCTACGTAGGTGAGGGCATCGCACAGGACTAAGCGACCTTCGGCATCGGTGTTGAGTATTTCGATGGTTTTGCCCGACATTGATTTAACAATATCTCCTGGGCGTGTGGCACGTGCGCTTGGCATGTTTTCAGCAGCCGCGAGTACGCCAACAACATTAAGCGGGAGCTGCATTTCTGCAATGGCTTTAATGGTACCTAGCACGCTTGCTGAGCCAACCATGTCGAACTTCATCTCATCCATGCTTGCGCCAGGTTTCAATGAAATTCCGCCCGTATCAAACGTAACGCCTTTTCCTACTAGGGCAACCGGGTCGCTGTCATCACCCGCACCGTTATACTTTAAAACGACCATCTTACCAGGTTGGTCGCTACCTTGGCTTACCGACAAGAAAGAGCCCATGCCCAGTTTTTCCATGTCTGCTTCTTCAAGTACTTCAACACTGAGATTGTCGAAGCCTTTAGCCATTGATAACGCGGTTTCAGCAAGATAAGTTGGCGTGCAGACGTTACCGGGTTGATTAGATAAATTGCGAGACAGCTCGCAACCTTGAGCAACCGCATCAGCCTGTTTCAGCGCCTCATCACTGTTTGATAACTCACCACTAAAAGCGATGATTAACTGTTGTTCTAACGGGGTGCTGGATGGGTCAGATTTATGCTTGGTAAATTGATAGCGGCTATCTGCAGCACCGAGGATGCTTTGCATGATGATGTCATTGGCACCACTACCGCCTATATTTAAATCGTCGCCTAGGAATGAGGTGATGGTTGCAACCGATTGATTCTTGAGTTGGGTAATGGCGATCTTGGTTACGTTACGCAGCCCAAACGCATCAAATGCGTCTTTATCACCACAACCTATCATCAAGATTCGTGGAGCATTAGTGCCAGGCAGTTTATATAGCAGCTGAGATTCACCAGATTTGCCTGTAAAGTCGCCAAACCCTAGCACACTGCTAAGCTCACCATTGCTGGCTTTATCTAATGCCGCCGCCGCCGCTGATAATTGTTTGTCTTGGTAAATGGCAACGATCAAGCAATCTGTTTCAACTTGATCAACGGTAAGGTTATTAGCGGTAGAATGATTCATGAAGCTCCCATTTATATTGTTGTTTGTCATATTGCTAGGCAGTATGCAATCCTAGTAAGTGGCGCTTATTGTGCCACGTTTTCAGTGATCAAGGCCATTTCCAACAGTGCAAAAAGATTATTTGATGCGTGTAGGATGATAGGAACGTAGAGAGACCCGCTGGCAATGCGTGAAACGGCAAACAGAATGCCAAGAATAAAGATTGTGACAAGCTCAAAAGCGCCATATTGTGTATGAATCATTGTCCAACAAGCGGCACTAATGACAATGGCGGCAGCGGTTCCTAGGTGGCTATTTTGCACGCCAGAAAATATGAATCCACGGAATAGGCATTCTTCAAACACAGGCGCCGCAATCACAATGGCAAAGAATAGCAACAGCATATTGTCCCGACTCGCCCAGACACTGTTCATGAAATCGGGCGTTTCATGTGAAATAAGCCAAGCAACAAAAGTCAGCAGAAGCGTAAAGCCCAGCAACACGATAAACCCATTAATCAGGTCTCGAAAAATAAACGGTTGAAGGGCGAGATGTTGTTTAACATCGACTTTACGAAAGCGAATCAGTAAAACGAGAAACAGAATGGCACTGGATGCGGCAAGGCTGATGCCAATGCTCAATACAGTAGCATCAGTAGATAATGATTCTGCCAGTGCATTAAAATCTTTAATGTCAGACGATTGCTCATTAATGAAATGTTGCAGTACGGCGCTTTGAATCAATGCGTAAAAAATAATAACCATTACGCTGTAAAACAGCGTTAGGCCTAAGCCAATGGGATGCGGCTCTTTTGGTGTCATTATTTTAAGTCAATAATATAGGTTTTAGAGATATGGTCGTGCCAAGCGAGCTTTCGCCTATCGACAAGCATCCAGAAATAGCCTGCGCCAAAAGGCAGCCAGCTAACGATGGCATAGCAAAAGCGGAAAAAGGCATGCAGCCAAGTAATCGGCGTTGCGTCTTGGCGTACTAGCTTAAGTTTCCAGGCGCGCATGCCTAGGGTTTGGCCCCCATGCGTCCAAAACCAGCCATAAAATCCAAAGGTAAAGAGGACTAATAGCATAAAGATAGCTTTAGCCGCTGGGCTACCTGCTTGAATGTTCTCCATATTAAACAAGCTCATTGCGACTGCCGTAAAAAAGAAACCCACAACAAGTGCTGATGATAGTGCTAGCATAAAATCATAAAACATAGCCCCTAGACGTTTCATAAAACTTGCTGTTTTTAAAGGCTCCATCATCGTGGCTCCGCTTCAATGAAGTTTCTTAACATGTCATGTCCGTGCTCACTCAAAATGGATTCTGGATGAAATTGCACGCCCTCAATATCCAGTGTTTTGTGGCGAATGCCCATAATTTCATCAAGTTTTCCATCATCCGTTTCAGTCCAGGCCGTAATATCTAAACAATCAGGAATGCTGTGTTTTTCAATCACCAAGGAGTGGTAGCGTGTTGCGGTGTAAGGGTTTTTTAAGCCAGAAAATATGCCTACGCCAGTATGATGAATCAGAGAGGTTTTGCCGTGCATAATCTGCTGTGCGCGAATAATGTGACCACCAAACGCTTGAGCAATAGCCTGATGCCCTAGGCAAACGCCAAATAATGGTAGCTTGCCAGAAAATCGTCTGATTACCTCTAGTGAAACACCTGCTTCGGTTGGTGTGCAAGGACCAGGGGAAATCATTATTTTTTTAGGTGCTAGCTCTTCAATCGTTTCAATACTAATTTGGTCGTTACGGTGAACAACAACTTCAGCGCCTAGCTCACCAAGATACTGAACAAGGTTGTACGTAAAAGAGTCATAGTTATCAATCATGAGAATCATACGATGTCTCCTTTAAACGTTTGCTTGGTATCAATGCCCCCACTTACTTCAGCAACAGCGGCCACAATGGCACGTGCTTTATTCATGGTTTCATCCCATTCGGACTGGGGAACTGAATCATATACAATTCCTGCACCTGCTTGAATGTGCAGCTGCTGGTCTTTAATAACTGCCGTACGTATAGCAATCGCCGTATCCATATTGCCATTCCATGATAAATAGCCGACTGCGCCGGAGTAGATGCCACGTTTGGTGGGCTCAAGCTCAGCAATAATTTCCATCGCTCTAACTTTGGGTGCACCACTGACCGTCCCTGCGGGAAACGTCGCGCGCAGCACATCCATTGAGCTCATATCGGGTTTGAGTTTGCCACGTACATTGGAAACGATGTGCATAACATGCGAATAGCGTTCTACTAGCATATTTTCAGTGAGCTTGACGCTGCCAATTTGGCTGACCCTGCCCGCATCGTTACGCCCTAAGTCAATTAGCATTAAATGCTCAGCAATTTCTTTAGGGTCAGCCAGTAGCTCATTCTCAAGTTGCTTGTCATGCTCGTCATCAAGGCCACGTCGGCGCGTGCCAGCGATGGGCCTGACGGTGACTTCTTCGTTTTCTAAGCGCACCAATATTTCAGGTGAAGAGCCAACAATTTGAAAGTCATCAAGCTGTAGGAAATACATATAAGGTGAGGGGTTTAGGCCCCTTAGCGTGCGATATAAATCTAATGGCTCATGCTCAAATGGAACAGATAAGCGTTGCGATAACACAACCTGCATGACGTCGCCATCTTTGATGTATTCACGTGCTTTTGAAACAGCCGACTTATAGTCATTTTCAGGGAAGCTGGAAATAAAGTCCGCTTCGCTGGTAGGTTTTGTATGAGTGTGCTTATCAGGGGGGTAGGTCAGTGGCTCTCTTAAGCGCTGATAGAGGGCTTCAAGGCGCTGTTGTCCCTGAGTATAGGCATCCGCTGTCGCATCTACATGGACAATAAGAAAAAGTTTGCCCGCCAAGTTATCAAAAACGACAATCTCATCCGATACCATTAATAAAATATCGGGCGTATTGAGTAAGTCCGCTTTATTCTGCTCGCTTAACTTAGGCTCAATATAGCCAATGGTTTCATAGCCAAAATAACCTACTAGGCCCCCTGTAAAGCGCGGTAATTCAGCTAGCTCAGGGGCTTTGTAAGCATTTTGTTTCGCTTCAATCCATGCCAGCGGATCATCTGCTTCAAAAGATTCAATCGGCACGCCAG
>JBMZDT010000002.1:0-19385 GCA_049614505.1 Leucothrix sp. | reverse complement strand
TGGCGCCCCAGCCAATTTACCCTATGTTTAAAAAACGTTGAATTCTAGGGGTTTTAAACTGGGGTAAACGAGAAAAGTCACTTTAACCCAGTTAACCTAGTTTACTTTTGATCAATTCTCAGAGTCAAAACTTCATCAGTAACTTTATAAAATGATAAATTGAAAGGCTTTAGCAAAGCCTTCCTGAAAGCCTTTCAATCATGATATTTATTCCATTCAGTTAGTGGAATGAGGCAATCTTTACTATATTGTTTTCTCACAATGAGTTGGCATTCTCGACGAAGATGCCAACTTTATTTGGCCACAAGCCAGCTTAAGGCCAACAAAAAACATGTCGATTGAATCGACATGTCCTAGAAACGTGTCGATTTTTTTGCATTTTTTCGACACGTTTATTCATTATCAAAACATCAACCACTTGTTGACATTAGTTAATGTAAAGGTTTAACTATGTGGTGAGGGAATGACCTTCTCCGTGGACGGCACGTTAAACCGGAAATACTGAGCCATCAGGAAAAATGGTCGTTACGACACGAAGTTCGGCATCACCGTGACGGGGTTAAAAGTCAATAAGAGAGAGTAACTATGACGGATGAAAATCTGGGTGGTGAAGATGTATCTCATGTGGACACATCCGAACCAGTTGTTGATAACGCGCCTGTAAGCGCACCTACACCGACTACTTACGAACCCACTCTTGCACAGAGTGAAGTTAATAAGCTCGTTGGAAGTGCTAAACAGAAGGGTTATCAAAAGGGTTATGAAAAGGCTTTGAATGAATATCAGAGTCAGCAACCGGAAACTGCATCAATCCCACAGGCGTCCCCCCAAGCGGTGACTTCTCAGGAGGAAATTCAGAAACTGGTTGATGAGCGTTTAGCGGAATCGGCTAGGCTGCAGAAAGAAACACAAGAACGGACTTACTATGAAAGTGAGGCTACTCGAGTGTTGAATGAATTAGCAGCTAAGACGAATGAAGTGAAGGCGAATTATTCTGATTTTGACGATAAGCTTGCTCAAGTTGGGTACTTTGAAAAGACGCCTGAATTACTGCATTACGCCAATACGGTCGATAATAGCGGTGATGTTTTGTACGATTTGGCAGCAAATCCTGCAAAGATGGCCACCTTCAAACAGCTCAGCGATATTAACCCCCAACTTGCGGTCATTGAGATGAAGCGGTTGTCTGATTCTATTAAGCAGAATAAGCAAGCGCAGAGTCAAAAGATGCCCCCTGATCCATTACGTCCAGTGAAATCTTCGAATGTTGGCACGGATAATGGTGATACATCGAGTTACTCGGTTGGGGATTGGAAGAAGATTCTGCGCGGGTAACAACTAGAAAGCCATTGTCCTAATTTTTGACCATTTAGGAGATTTATTGATGGCTACTAATATTTTAGTTGATGTCGCAACCTATCAGAAGGCCGATCTGGCTCTGCTTCAAAATAGCTTTTGTTTTATTAATAAAGCGAATAAAAAATTCAAAAACTTTGAGAAATTCATTGGTAACCGCGGTGCTACCGTAACCTTTGATCTTCCTCCTCGTTTTGCATCAGGTAACGGTACTCTCGTTGCTAACTTCCAAGATTCAGAACAGCGTGTTCAGTCCCTCGTGGTTGATCAAGCTGAAAACATCGCAATGGAATACACTGCTCAAGAAGAAATTTTCAACGTAGCAGACTATCTAGATGTATTCGGTCGTTCTGCAGTTGCTGAGCTTGGTACTGTGATTGAGTCTAACGTAGCTGAAAATGCTGTGACTAAGCCTTACCGTTTTTACGGTGATGGTATTAATCCAGTGAATAGCTATGGTGAATTGGCTAAAGCATTATCGTTTTTCAGAAACTACGGCGCGCCTCTTCGCGATACTCGCGCCATAATTCCTGATATCGAAGTCCCAGACGTTGTAAACACTGGATTAAATCAATTCGCTCTTAATCGTAATAATGAAGATGCGATGTCGTGGGAATTGGGTAAATTCTCAAACTGCGATTGGTATCAATCAAACCTCTTACCTTTGCATACTGCAGGTACTGTAGGTCAGGCAGCAACTACGTTGACTGTCGTATCGATTAATGCTGCGGGTGATCAAATCACGTTGAGTGGTGCGGCTGTATCCGATCCTGATGCAATCAAAGAGAATGATTTGCTCGAATTTCAGGATGCCGTTGTTGGTCAACCCAACATGCGTTACTTGACATTCATCGGTCACAAGCCTTCTGCTAACCCTGTACAAGTTAGGGCTACTGCAGATGCTGCTTCTGATGGTGCGGGTCAAGTGGTTGTCTCTATCTTCCCAGCGTTGGTAGATACTGCTCTAGACCGTAACCAGAACATCAACAACCCTGTTGCTGCTGGTATGGAAATTAAAGCATTGCCTAACACTCGTCGCGGTGTGATTTATGCGGGCGACGCGTTGTATCTTGCATTGCCTCGTTTACCGAGCCAAGAACCGTTCCCAACTGCAAACGAAGCTGATAAAGATTCAGGTGCTTCTATGCGGATGTACTACGGTACTAAGTTTGGTCTTAATCAGAAAGGCTTTGTCCATGATGCTATTTGGGGCTCTACACTAGTCCCTGAATACTCAATGGCCATTGTTTATCCTGAATAAGGAAAAATAATGATCGCTGATGAGTTAATCACAAGCGCTTATTACCTATCGGGAGTTGTATCCAGAGATCTCGAGACAGTCTCTGGATCACAACTCACTGATGGGCTTGAACTCCTTAATGATATTTTGGCGGAAAAGTCTCGCCTTGGAATTGAAATACCGTACTATTCGCATACCACGTTAAATACTGTGGTTGGCCAAGAAGAATATGATGTGCCGGGTCTGATTGATCTTGATGCCATCACTTTCAACATTGGTGAAGTGCGTTATTCGATGGTCAGAATGGATCGTCGTTATTACTTTGGTTCACCAAGAGTGGACAACATTGAATCTTTACCGTTTAGCTACTTTCCAGAGCGCGTTAAAGACGGCATGAAAATCTATTTATACTTTTTACCTGTAGACGTGTATGTCGTAAAAATTACGGGTAAGTTTGCTTTATCTCAAGTTGCAGCGGATACCGATCTTAATCTTGAATTAGATCGTTATTACGAAAGTTACCTGAAATATAAGTTAGCAAGTCGTTTATGTGATTTTAATGGGATTTCATTTGGCATTAATAAAGATAAAACGCTCTTTGAATTAGAGAGTGAGCTTGATGATATCTCTGCTCCTGACATGACGAATCAGAAGCTCTCTACGTTGACGAGTAAGCAAAGCGGTTATAACTGGGCTGATATCAATATCGGTCGAGGATGGCGCCCATGACGCTTCAACTTAAACAAGCCGATGTTGACTTGGTGGGTTCTACTAAGTTCGATCGCTATAAAAAGCAATCGATCGAAGCCACGTATAACATGCTTATCTCCGATAATGCGTTAGTAGATTATGCGGGCTATGAAAAACGGATAAATATTGGCGGTAATAACAGCGATGCCCGTGAGATCTACCGATCAGTTAAATTCGATCATTTGATTGTGATCATGGATGCGAATGTCTATGTAGTAGACAGTAATTTATCTTCTGCGCTTATTGGGCAACTAGACACGCAAAGTGGCCCTGTGTCTATCGCTGAAAATAACGCTGATCAAATTGCGATTGTGGACGGATTAAATGTCTATATTCTTAATACAGACGCAGAAACTTTCGACACAATTTCTGTTGATTTTAGGCCTGTATATATTGATTTCCAAGATACTTATTTCATTGCTGCTGATGGGAATTCTAATAACTGGAGATTGTCAGGTCAGAATGATGGAACGTCATGGCCATTCGATGCTCAGCACGTAGGTGAGTTAGAAACCAAGCCGGATATTTTAGTCGCCACCGTTAGGTTTGACCGTCAGTTATTCATCATGGGTACGAAAACCACGGAGATATGGCATGACACTGGAGGTCAGCTGTTTCCTTATCAGCGCGATAATTCTATCAGTATTGATTATGGGTGTTTGAATTCTCAAACAGTGGCATCGGGTTTTGGAAGACTGGTGTGGCTCGGTGCGAATGAGAAAGCGGGTCCTACGATTATGTATTCTGATGGTGGGCCAGTTAAGCAGCTTTCTACGGATGGCATTAATTTCATTCTAGATAAGCTCACAAAGCCTGAAGATTCCACCGCATTTTTGTTTGAAGAAGACGGACACGTGTTTTATCAGATTACATTCTTCTCTGATAACGTAACGTATGTTTACGATTTTAATACGAGCAAGTTTTTTAATATTACTGATCATTGCTTAAATGCTCACATTGCAAAGCGCATTGCGTTTTTCAATAACACGCATTACTTCATCAGCAGTATTGATGGTGGATTATATGAATTAAGCACCAATTTCACCACGTTAAAAACCACACTTGATCCTGATGATGACGGCCATGAGATCCCCCGTATTCGTATTACGAAGAATTTTAGGCTTCCTGATGCGAGCAAATACGTTATCAATCAATTGAGTTTAACGACTGAAACAGGACAGAGCGCTAATAACATGCGCATCGATTTGTCCTTATCAAAAGACGGTGGACATTCTTTTGGAACGGTTTTAACAAAAGAAGTAAAACCTGTGGCGAATCGCACAAATAGATTTAGATACTGGAGATTGGGTGCATCTAACGACACCGTTTTTCAATTTAGGTTTTGGGGAAAATCTCGGTTTGTTGGTATTCATGCAACGATGGAGTATTTCCAATGAACATTCCATCGGTGCCTCATTCAACCCTTACTCAATCTGATGGAAACGTCAGTAATGAATGGCGAGTTTTTTTCACGCAGCTTGTTAATCAGCTGCAATCGAATGTATCGGATGAGGGGTTTATTACCCCCACTCAATCTTCAACGGATATTGGATTACTCAATACCTCCCAATCGATTGGTGGAGTTATTCATGACAGTGATGCGAAAAATTTAAAAGGTAATACAGATGGGACGTATAAGATTTTAACGACTCATGAACGTCTTACAGGTGCTGATATTAGCGCAATACCCTCGGGCCAACGTGACGGACGTTGGATTGTAGATACTGACACAGGTGATCTGAAGGTTGGTATGAACGACACATTTATGACGGTGACAGTGACATGAGCAAAGACGATAACTCAGTAATGGGAGGAAGTTTCGGTGGAATGGGTACTGACCCAATGGGGTCAATTTTTGGCCAATCGGGGATGGACTCATCCATGGGTGGTATGGGCCAAGTACCCGGCATGCTACGTCAGTATTATGATCCTTATATCAGTGGGACCTCTGGTGATTTGGGGACTTTACAATCTCATTTTCAATCGCAAATGCAAAACCCGGGCCAAGCGTTAGCGCAAGCGGGTCAAGGATTTCAAGCAGATCCTGGATACCAGTTTTCTCTACAGCAAGCATTACAAGGCGCCAATCAAGCAGCGGCCGCTGGTGGAATGGCGGGTAGTCCTCAGTCTCAGCAATATGGCGCAAGCATTGCGAGCAACATGGCTAATCAGCAATACCAAAATTACTTAAAGAATGTGATGGGTATTCAACAGCAAGGAACGCAAGGGTTAACGGGTCTAGAAGGTCAGGGATTTGAAGCATCCACTGGTCTTGCCGGTAATTTAGCCAATTACTATTTGAATATGGCGAAGCTACAACAAGCTCAACAACAAAGTGATGTTAATCAGCAAAACCAAGAGCTAGGCACTATTGGAAATATTGCTGGTGACATAGCTGGATTTTTATAAGAGGTACGTATGGCCACACCGATTATGCCAGTAGTTGATTTTAAAGCGACGCAGTATGCGCCAGTAAGTCCGCTCGTCTCCGGTGCACAGAGCGGTTTGAATTTCGCACAGAAATTTAAGCAGCAACAACTCGCGAATAAAATGGCTAAGACAAAATCTCAATATTTGCCTCAACAATTAGCGAGCGCTATTGCATTAACGCAAGCTAAGACGACTGCTGTTCCGGAGCAAACTAGAATTGCTGCTCAAAATGCTGCAACACGTCAGAATCAGTTAGCACAGACTATTAATAGCGCACCTGCTCGAAAGATCTATGCATTAGTTAAATATTATTCGACTCCTGCAGGACAAGCCCAATTAGCGAAAAATCCACAATTAGCGGCTCAATATTCTCAGAACATGAAGCAGCTAACGATGTCGTTATCTGGGTCTCCTCAACAACAGGCTCAACAGGCAGTGCAGATTCATCAAGCGGCTGCAGATCCGCAACAACAAGCACAGCAAGTTGTTACGCCTGATCAAAGTGCTCAAGTGACTGGAGCAGCTCCGAGCATGCCGTCAGCATCTGATCTTCAAGCACAATTTTCTTCTATGATGCAGGGAGCTCCACAAACCGATCCGACCGCTCAGTCGGGGGCTCCTCAAGTAGATCCGGCTTCTCAGCAACAAGCGGCTCCTCAGCCACAAGTTGGTGATGCGGGCGCTCAAGGTGCTGTAGATCCCACTTATGGAACGACCACCAGCCCTGAAGTATTGAAAGCAGTTCAAGATGCTGTGGCGAGTCATTTACAAAAACAAACCAATACTACGGGTGTATTAAATCAGCGTACGTATGCATTGAGCGTAAGAAATTTATTGAATCAAATTACGCCTGATCTGCCGGCGATTACAAAATATGCTGGTATACAAGGACAAACAGGCAAGACACTTGCTCAGCTCCAGGCATCGGCGAATTATAAGACTGATCCTGATTTCCAAAAATACTACACGTTTGTTAATACACGTGGTCCTATTTTAGCTAACGAAATGAAAAGAGCTTTTGGTGCTGCGTCTACTGACACCGAGAAAAAGCTCATGGAAGAATTGGCTAATCCAGTGACCTGGAAAAATAATCCAGCGTTAGCGACTCAACAATTTCAGGCGCTAGCTGATTCACTGGCTGCTAATGAGCAAGCTATTTCTAAATCACCTGCTCAAGTGCAGACGGCTTTATCTCAACAGGCAGCTGCTCCTTTAAATATGAGTGGACCGAATATCACAGTGCCCACATTCAAATCTAAAGCAGATTTTCAATCGTGGTATGGGAATTTATCTCCTACTGATCAAGCGTATGCAAAAGCGAAAATTGCAGCGTCTCACGTAAAATCTGGAGGTCGCTAAATGGCTTATACGCCTACATTAGCTGACATCAACGAAGTTGCGCCTTCTTCTGCTAGTCGGAACGGTTCACAACCCGTACAGTCGTATGCTCCGACATTGGCTGACATTCCCTCGTCCATTTCGAACGTGGGAGCGGGCGCCCCTACTGGTGGATTTACTTCAGATCTAGCGAATACATTACGTGGCATTGCTAACATTCCCTCGGATGTTTATCACACGACGGTGGGTGCTGCGAAAGAAGCAGTTCAGCGTCCTGGTGATGCATTAACAGATGCATTACAAAGCGTGCGTGCTTATGGTCAAAATACGCTTGCGCCTTTAGGCATTAAAGGAATTAAAACATTAGCGCCTATATTAACGGGGGGTGCTACTGATCCTTTAACACAACAGATTTCGTCTTCTCAAATTCCTTCGTATAAACAAGATCGTCCAGAGTCGGATGTCAGTCGTGCAACGAAATTTCTTTTATCGGCTGCTCCCTTTGGTCGTGCTGCGAAAGCGGGTGAGATGACCGTAGAAGAGCTCGCAAAACTTCTTCCACAGTTTACCGGTAAAAAATTAGCGACTGCTGTTGCGAAAGGAAGTGCTGGTGCTGCTGTAGGTGCTCCTGTTGTGGGAGCCACTCCTGGACAAGGTGCATTAACGGGTGCATTACTTCCTGCGATTGGTTCCCCATTAAATGTTCTAGCTAAAGGTGCTCGACGTGTAGTGGGTGGAACAGTGTCTCCTGAAGAATTTGCACAAGCACGTGCTACGGTTCCTGAAGGTGTGAAAGCGCCTATAGGAGAACTTGCTGATTCTGATCGTGCTAAACAAGCTTATGGAATTTCATCGGCTATATTTGGTTCTGGTGCAGCTAAACCTTACCAACAAATCAGTGATGTATTGGATCAAGGGCAGAAAGATATTACGGATGTAGGACCAGCGAATGTTCCTGATCCTAATCAGCATGTTTATGATCAGATGTCGAATGCATACGAATCTGCTAAGGACACAACGCATTCTGCTTATGATGCACTGTCTAATTCAGCGGATGCTGCTAATGCAGAATTTGATAACACTCAACTTAAAAACGCTATCGATAAACATGTCGATGGATTAAAAGCTAAAATGACTACGAAGGCAGCTAAGGATTTGTATGGTCCTTCTGTTGAGATATTGAATGATTTTAAAAACAGTAAATTCCCCAGCTTTAAATCAGCGACTGATCAGTTACCGGTAATCAATGATCTCATTGATAATGCAGCTCGTTCTGATAACAAATCTGCAGTACGTGATTTGATGGTTGTTAAAAAAGGATTGTTGGATAGCCTTGAAGAGAGTTCAAAGAAAGATCCTAAATTGATGAGCCTTTATGACACGGCACGAAAAGCCCGTGTGGAACAAGGCACGTATGAAAAACTTAATAAGAAAGATGAGACGCCTTTTTATTCTATTTATAAAAAGAATGGCGATCCTGGTCAGATGATTGATAAATACATCAAGCCTAGTAAAAACTCTAAAGAGAATAGTGCGCTTCTTGAGTCTATCACTTCGAAAATTCCACAAAGCGCTCGAGATGTTATGGCGTCTGCTCATTTAGAGTCAGATACGTTACCTCAGTTTTTAAAAAAATTAGATTCTTTGAGTAAAAGACAACGAAAAGCGTTACTTGGTGATAACTCTCAAAAAGCTCAAAACATGCTGGATATCGCTAAAGTTTTTCCTGCAGCCAAAAATCCAGGCTTTATTCCACAAACAGGGATAAGTGGTGCACGAGGTTTGCAAGCTGCTTTAGCAGCGATAGGTGCATTTGGATCGCTTTTACACGGTAGTCCTGAAACTGCCCTTATATCAGCGGCCTCTGGGCCAGCATTAGGGCAAGGCATTCAACGAGCGTTACGTAGCGAAACACTTAAAGATTTATATGCGCGCGGATTAAAACCTTCTTCTTCTGCATCGTCTGGACGTACAGCAACTTTATTACGAAATCTTGCGTTACAAGGGAGTAATCAATAATGGCTTTAGATGATCGTTTTGTATTAGACCCTCAAATGCAAATACTCTTTAGAGATAAGGACACCGGTCTTCCGTTGCGTAGTGGCTATTTGTTATTTTGGGAAGATAAAGCGCGAACTGTTGGTAAACAAGTCTATGAGCTATCCGGCGTTCCTCCCAATTACACCTATGTCGATTTAGGAACATTGCAACCGTCTACTGCCTATAGAGTAGATTTAAACAGTGCGGGTTATATCACCGAACAATTATATTTCTTCCCATTTGATGGTACGCCTACTTCCACTACTAATACTGTAGATTTATATTTCATCGAGATTTATAGTTCTGATGATGTTTTACAGGGTACGCGTGAAGCGTGGCCCAATACATTTGCAGATTCTGCCGCAGAAGAAGTTGATGAAAACTTTATATCTAATGGGCAGTTCTTAGCACATGAAGATCTCCCTGCTAAGGGTGCGTTTGAAGCAGGTGAAATCAGACAAGCGATTACTGATATTGCTTACGGTGGATGGACGTTTGAACGACCTGTAGCTTCTACGGCAACAGATATTGTTACATTTGATAGAAATGCATCTTATGTCACAAATCCCGAAGACAATCCTCGATATTCAATTCGCGTAAATACGCAAGTTCCTGACGGTGGTGATCTAATTAAAGATTTGAGGATAAAATACAATGATGTGAATAAATTTGCATCTGATACGGACAAGTTCACATTCAAAATGAGCGCTCAGAGTAACACGGGTGGAAATATTCAGGTTGATTTGGTTCTTATTAAGAATTTTGGAACGGGTGGTTCTGCCCCTACGGATTTAACTTTAAATAGCTTCATCGTAACTCCTGGCTCGTATAGTGATTATTCATTTTCATTTGCATTCGGAAATAATAGCGCAAAAACTATTGGGCCCGATGATGATGATTTTGTTCAGCTCGGATTAAGATTTTTACGTGATACAGGATTTGATGTTTCAATAACGGATGTGTTGTTAACGGAGGGTGAGTTAACTGCGCCTACGTTTCCCTACACAACCACAAGACAGTCCATTTCTCAGTCCCTTGGCGGCTCGTTTCCCATTCCTGATTATGATGGTTTCGATCTTTATTTGCCTATTCGATTGGGGCAAGCAGGGTTGGAATACGACGATACGATCGTGGGTAAGATTTTTGCATCCACTCAAGAATCTGCTCAAGTGGGTGAGCTATTATGTGATGGGACTAAATATACTACTGATGATTGTTCTGCTGACGGTATTCCTTATCGTCGCTTACAGCAGAAATTAATTCAGTCGAATAATATTCCTTTGTTTGGTACTGGAGAAGGCTATTTCACGGGTGTTTATCCGTCTGCGGCCGGTGTTACTAATACGTTAAGAATTGTGAATAATACGGAAGGAGCCGTTGGTGCTTCTGCTGATGTGAATACGGGATTCACATTGACAACTATTCATACGGGATCTGATTATTTTTGTAAATCCTATCTAGTGTCGAATGATACTTTTTACATCGATAATAATGATCTTGGAGTGGCAAGTTCGTTTGGTGCTGGAACCTCAGGATTTACAGTATCTTCTGTCCAACCGGGAATTACAGCGGTTTTGCAAGAAATCATCTCTGTGCAAACGATTGCGGCTGCCGGTCTAGCGGGACTTTATTTCGAATTTGAAACGCTAAATCCAGGTGCTCAGTTATGGTATGTCTGGTTCACGGTTGACGGCGCTGGAGCTGATCCTGCTGTGGGTGGTCGAACGGGTATTCAGGTCAATCTTCTTTCTACAGATATCGCAGATGATGTCGCGTCTAAAGTAAGAGAAGCCATCAATGGATGGAATAGTACGAATGTTATTTGTAATGCAGCTGGAACTTTAACAACCGGCGATTACTTCACGGTTGATGCAACACTTCTTGATTACTACGTTTGGTATAACGTGGATGACGGTGGGGGAGATCCTGCTCCGGTAGGACGCACTGGTATTGAAGTTGCTGTTGCATCAACTGATACCGATGCCGTAGTTGCCCAAACCACTCAAATTGCAATTAATGATCTATGTTTTTCTGTACCTGACCTGCGCGGTCTGTTCTTACGTGGTTGGGATAATGGTGCTGGAGTTGATCCTGAAGCCGCATTGCGTTGGTCGCTTGTGCCTGGTGCCTTTGGGGACGTTGTTGGCTCATTCCAAAATGATCAAGTGAAAGGCCATAAACATCAGACTGTAACTAAAAATAATGTCTCTGGTAATTCAGATCAGCCAGTCGCTTCTAATGGCGTAGGCGGAGGAATTGATGCTCCTACTGTTGTGGGAGTGGGTCAAGGAACTGGCGCAGAGGGGTTGGAGTCTCGTCCCGCCAATATGTCAGTTAATTACGTTATTAAATACTAGGAGAAAGGTATGTCTACAGCACCATTAAAACTAAATAGGGATGTTACAGGAGCAGAAACCTATTTTATTCCTCTACCGATTCGTCAAAAAAATGGCGTTGAGGAGCAGGCTTATCAATTTATTTTAAGTGCTGATGTGGAAGTGACATTGACGGTCCCGCTTTGGGCGACTCAAGCAAAGATGGCTTTTTCTGAAGGTACTGGAGTTTGGGTAAAAGAAAGTGGTTCTCCCATTGTATGGCCATTAACAGGCGTTCCTGTAGCACAAAACATTGAACGGAATCCAAGCGGTAGAAATGTAACGCCCGGTGCAACGTTGCGATTTATTTGTGCCGATCCATCAGAAGTTAATGTGGTTTTTTATCCGTAGGAGAGTTTTAGATGTCTTATAACGGGGGAGCCCCATTTTTAAAGAATATTAATAAAACTCCCTACAACACAGATGGGGATTTGTTTTCAACGCCTAGTGAATTTGGAGTTCCTCCTTCACCTCCAGGTGTTGATTTTTGGCTACAACAAGATGGGTCATTCTGGGAGCAGCAGAATGGATTCCAGTGGGTAGTTTTAACTTAGGAGACGGCAATGCCAGATAGTCCAATTTCAGGTTTTCCAGCGGTTGTTACAGTCGGAGTTACCGATGAGTTCGGCCTTGACGTAGCGGGTGGTGCGCCTACCTCTAAGGCTACGTTTCAGCAAATGATTGATAGCGTTAAAACCAACGCAGGTTTGACAGCTCAGGAAGTTCTATTTGGGGGTTCCTCTGGGGAATTTTCGAGTGATTCGACATTTCAATACACAGCAGCCACCACATCGCTGAGAGGGGCGAGTGCCTTAGCGGATGGTTCAACCGGTAATTACAACGCCGTGATGTGTTCTGACGGTGGGACTTTCACTACTTCCGGTGATCGCAACATGATCCTAGGGTCTAGTTTGTCGACGCTACTCGGCGATTCTAATAGTTGTCTAATTTTAGGATCTACTGGCAGTAACCTTTCTCCCGCTAATCTAGGCGATACGGTGAATTCAGCAATCTTGGCCGCCTGTACTAGTGTTAGCTATGTGCCTACGGATAGTTCTGGTGTTGCATTTGCGGCAGCGAGTACAAATTCCACCATGACCGGTGATAAATCGGCGCGTGTAACGATGTTCTCGTGTGAGTCGGCAACATTGAACAATACCGAAGCCACAGTTGTGATGGGTGGTGATTTATCCATTCTCGATCTTGACCATCTGTTTATGGCTAACTTTTTATCGAGCGGTATTTTAACGGCCGGTACTGCGTCTATGGCTGTTATTGGCGCTGATGCAGGTTTGTACATTTGTGACACCGCTCAAACTGCCACTCAAACGACCGATACCCTGTTTGAGGTTAATTCTACCACCCAAGCGTCGATTCCGATGCCTGTCATGACTGAAGCTGAGCGGGATGCGATTGGAACACCCAGTGAAGCTCAGATGGTATTTAACACAACCTCGAGTCTTCCGAACTTTCATAATGGAAGTGTTTGGACCACATTTGGTGAAAACAATCCTTCTATTCCAAACACGCGGATTCCGTTTGGTAATGCAAGCTCAGATTTAACGTCGGCCTCAGAGCTCACCTATAATAGCTCTTTACAAAACTTCAGAGCGGGTGGGGCCGGCATCACTTTTACGACTACTGGTTTTAATAATGGTATTATTGGTAATAATGTGGGTTCCTTTACAGGAACAGGTTCTCAGAACTTTGTAAGTTCCTCTAATAGCTTTACCATTGCGCAAGGTACATCTAATGCGACGATGTTCAGCACAAACTCATCTACAATTGATATATCCAGTTTCAACGTAGGTAACGCAATTATTGCGGCAACCCTATCGGATATAACAGCCACTACGTGTTTTTATTCAGCTATTTTGGGTTGTACTAACGCAAGCTTTGCTGGGGATCCAGATAATAGTGTGATCTTAGCTGGTTCAAATATTACCCTGACCAGTACTCAACAAGCATTGGCTATTGGTAGAAATGTTGTAAACAACAACTTTGATAACTCGTTTTACGCTAACTATCTATCAGGCACTTTGACAGCTGGTACGGCAAGCGTTGTAGCTTTTGGTGCAGATAGAGGGTTGTTTGTAACTGACACTGCTCAGACGGTTACGGTGGCCACAGATACGGTGTTTACGGTTTATTCAACCACCCAGGCTTCAATCCCGATGCCACGTATGACACAGACTCAGAGGGATGCCATTACTGGTACTCAGGGTCATACTGTTTTTAATACCACCAGTGTTAAACCTAACTTTTTTGACGGTATTAGTTGGCAAGAATTTGGTGGGTCGGTACCCGCAATTCCTAATACTCAGGTTGCGTTTGGTGATCCAAGCACTGAACTTACGAGTGATTCATCATTCACCTATATTTCAGCGAAAGATACGTTATTTGCAGCGGTAGTTGGTGAAACTGATGGGAGCACGGGTTCAAGGAATGCAGCGATTGCGTCCTCAAGCCCTTCTATTAGCGGCACGGAAAGTGACGGTGTTCTGATTGCTACGAGCAACTGTACTATCGCCAGTGATCGTGGTGCGGTGATTGCATCCGATAGTTCAAGCGTCACCGATGGTACAAGAAATATAGTTTTATCCTCTTTGAGCTCAACGATAAGTTCAACCTCAAATGACTCCTCTATTCTGAGTGGCGCCTTTAGTTCAGTCACGGGCACGTCTAATTCAACAGCGATTGGTCGTGGAGTATCACTCACGGGCGACAGAACGACTCTCATTAATGGTTTGGCGTTAGGGTCAACTACGAGTGCTGAAGATGAATTGTTTGGTGTGGCTATGTCATCGATTGTGTTTAAAGACGCAAACGGTGCTGTTGCATCTACAACTGATACGCTGTTTGAAGTTCAATCGACCACTCAAGCTTCAATTCCAATGCCTTTGATGACTACGGGTCAAAGAGATGCTATTGGTACACCGAGCAAAGGTCAGATGGCATTCAACGACACGACCAATGAGCCTAACTACCATGACGGTACGTCTTGGCAGTCCTTCATTGGTGGAGGTGGCGGTGAATCACTAGCGGCAACATTAGTGATTGGTAATACCACTGGCGGTACCGACATGATTGTCTCTGCTGGTGATACGTTAGACATCCAAGGTGATTTACAACTTGGGCCATTGCCTGGTGCTCCAGCTGAGCGTGATCTTTGGTACAACACCACAACTGATCGTGTTGAATACAGGGACGCCTCTGCCACGCGAACGCTAGCCTATGATTTGCAGACGGCATTCAATGCTAATTCTGTTGTCATCACAGGTACTACGCCTTCTTCGTGGGCCGCGACTAATACGATTACGCCTGCGTTTATTTGGTCTTCTTCGACAGCAACGACTGGTACGGTATTCCAGATTTCAGATACGTCTACGAGTACCGGTGTTCGTGACATTACGTTGATTCAAAAAGATGCCGCAGCAACGGGTGCCACAGCATTACGTATTGAAAGTGGAAGTTCCGGTAAGGCGCTTGTAGTAGAGAATGCGTCTGCTGCTGAAGTGGTGTTAGTGAATGGCGCCGGTGAGATAGGACTCGGTGGCACCATTGATGCGAGTGCTATTTTAGATATCACCTCTACGACTAAAGGTGTGAAGTTCCCGAACATGACACAAGGCGCGCGTGATGCCATTGGCTCGCCGGCGACTGGTCTGGTGATCTTCAACACAACCACGAATTTGTTAAACGTCTATAACGGTACCAGCTGGGTTGAAACATCGCCTTCGCCAACTGAAGGCACGCACAATACAGACTGGACGGGTGTCTGGGCTGTCGATCAAACAGCCAACATTGATTATCAAATTATTGGTAGTTATGCATCGCTTGAAATTCCGGGTGTTGTTGCAGCGGCTACCACCGCATCGACGGCCACTGCAGTGACCGTTTTACCAGCGATATTAAGACCTGCAACAGCGAGTCGTGTGTTTTTTGCCAATGTACTGGATAACGGTTTAACCACGACAGGCTGGATTGAGATCAGTGCTGCTGGCGCGATCACTATTGGTACTGGTGTTGCTGTGGACGGTTTCTCGGGGATTGCGACGGGATCTCAGTTCGGCGGTTTCACCGGTTGGAACAACATTAATGTTCCTCCTTATAAAGTTTCATAATTAGGAGTCTACTCTTATGACGGTCAGTAAAATTAATAATGATTCAGTGATCTTTGGACTTCAGTCTCTACCCACTGATGGTGATCTGGCTAACTCACAAGTCAGCTTGTACTTGGATACACCTTCTAAAGGCCTATTCGCTAAATGGAAAGATGACACGGGTACAGTCAGAAGCAGGGTTGTATCCACACCGTCTACTTTATCCACTAACCAAGTGCTCTTTGCAGCGTCAGATGGTACGTATAGCGGTGATTCTGATTTTGCTTACGATTCAGCAGAGAAGACACTTTTGCTCGGTGGTTCTCACACGGTAACGACACCGGGTAATCATAATCTAGTAGTGGGGAGTTCGCATAGTATTCTTACGGGTGCCACGTTATCACAGATTGCATGTGGCTTATCTAACTCCTGCTCAAGTCAAGGATCATGGGTGGGTGGTACGGATGTAACATGTACTCATGATAATACGTTTATTTGGGGAAGCAGCACAGCATTTGCCAGTGCGCAGATCAATACAGTGGTGTTTAAGGCATTAGGAGGCTTTGGTGTAACCGATAATGGCGCGAGTATGCCAATTACCACTGACGCAATTTTTCAGATTGACTCGACTACCAAAGCTTTTATGCCTCCTCGTATGACAACGGTTCAGCGTGATGCCATAACAGCTGCGGAAGGTATGCAGCTTCACAATACCACGACGAATGTACCTAACTTTTACGATGGGACTTCTTGGTTAGCACCTGTTACGTCCGGTGGATTTACAGATACAGAAGTAATTGTTGGTGCATCAGACGGTTCGTTAACAAGTTCTTCTGGTTTTTTATATGATGCAACTCTTGATAATCTAACTGCAGGTGATAGTACCAATGCAGTCACTTCTACGGCATCTGATAATGTTGCTCTGGGTGGGGCTAATAATGTGATTAGTGGAACAGCGGCTCAATCATATGCCTTAGGTAATCGAACAAAAGTATCCGCCAGCAATGTATTTGCATGGGCAGATAGCACTGCAGCTGATTATACGGCTAGCACAGCTGATTCAGTTCAATGGAGAGCCGGTGGTGGTTTTGGGATAACATCTGGAAACTCCATGACGCTTGATGCATCTGCTCAATTACAAGTAGATAGCACGACTCAAGGACTTCTTCCTCCTAGGATGACGACCACGCAACGTAATGACATTACTACTCCAGCTGCGGGTCTTATCGTTTATGATACTACTGAGAATATACATTATTATTATAATGGAACTGCGTGGGATGTCTTGGGGACCACTGAAACTGGAACGCATAATACTGACTGGTCTGGTGCATTTTCTTCACCTGCTACAGCTAATATTAAATATACCAAAACAGCTGATTTCGTAATATTACAATTTGCGGGTCAAACTGCTGTAACCACTAATAATTCAACCATCACATCTGATACAGATCTTCCTGTAGGTTTAAGGCCTGATAGCGATCATTTTGAGGTGATTAGAATTCTGGACAATGGTGTTAATGGATTTGGTGTTTTACGCATTGAATCTGCAAATGGAAATATGACTATTACTGCAGATGCAAGCTTGGGTGCCTTTACTGGAAGTGGTACTGGAGGCTGGTACGCATTTTCAACTATCATCGAAATTCCATAAGGATAAGTGGTATATGGTTGCTAGAGTCAGTGTAGATGGCATGTTGTTTTCAGCAAGCCCCGTGAAAATTGAAGAAGACAATTTTTCAAAATATGATGTCCAGATTTATGTGGATGAAGGCAGTAATGATGTGAAGATAAAATATAAAGATTCCAAGGGAAGAATGCAGTCGGGAACTTTGTTTAAGGCGAAGAAGCATGAAAAAGTACTGCATCGTTTTTGATAAAGGAAAGCATTTTTAATGACATTAAAATTAGATTACATAAAAGAAGGGGTAGTGAGAGTTGCTCTTTCGAAGCTTCATAATTGGAGTGTTGCATCTCAAGAGTTATTGCTTGGGACGGCTGCTGTTGAAAGTGATTTTGGCGCTCATTTAGAGCAAATTAATGGCCCTGCTATAGGTTTATGGGGAATGGAGCCCGCTACCCATGATTCCTTATGGGACGACTTTATTGAGTATAGAAAAAAATATAAAAAAATATTAGAGCCTAGATCGGTTGAACGTCTGTATGGTGATTGGGTGTATGCGGCTCAAATGGCGCGTATAAAATATATGACGATTCCTGAGCTTTTGCCAGCTTCGTGGGATATTGATGGAATGGCGAATTACTGGAAAAAATATTATAACACTCCTGCTGGGAAGGGAACGGTAGAAGTCTTTGTTAAAAAATACAGAAAATATGTGATGTTGAAATGACGGATGAAAACTTAAAAAACATTATGAATTCAATTCATGAATTGGATAAGTCATTATCAATCATTCAAATTAAAATGGAAGTTTTAGAAACCCTAAGGAGAGAGGTGGAAAAATTGAGCAAAATAGTTGAGAAAAATGAAGAAGAAAAACAACGTACACAAACTATGATGGAATTTGCATTACGTAATTGGAAGATTATAGCATTTGTGCTGGTGATGGTTTTTGGGGGATATGAAGGGGGCAAGAAACTTTTGTATATGACACCACCGAATCAAAAAGATAACGATACTAAAGGAGCGCACAGTGTCGCGGCAGCGCACCCTATTAGCACCGTTATCAAACACATTACTGATTAAGCTTTCTTTTCAGATGTTTTTTCTTCTTTTTCTTCTGCTTTAGGTTCGATATTAACAGCAGGATTGCCGGTAGTATCAGACACTACTTTCACGTCATGACCAAAAGAATTAGCAATGTTTTTAAATCCTGCAAATAGATCTTGAATGCTGTCAAATGATAAGTTCATAGTATTTTTCCTATTTTATTAAAATTAATTAAAGCCCAGGGAGTAGATCTGGGCTTTTTTGTGTATTTAAAGAGTATACGTTAGAGATGCTTTTCCTTGTTTCTCTAGCGTATGGCGATTATAAGAAGCTTGCGCACCCACTACAACCCTTGGCATTAATTGATACTTAACACCGCCTGTCATATAGCTTCGTTTTGTTAAGAACTGATCAAATTCCACAAAAACAGCAGCTCCATGGATAATGTGATAAGGGATAGTATAAAAGACACCTCCGTCGTAATCATAGTCAGTGTTCCAGTGAGTAGCTCCACGTGAAACATCGTAACCCACTTCCACATAAGGGGAGAAGACATCTGTTGTATAGATTGCCCCTACTTTAACGCCATAGGTCCATTTTCCCGTGTAATTGTGTTGAGCTTTAACTGAGGCGTATAAATAATCTGATGGCGAATATTGAGCTGAGAACTCATATCCCATGTATTTAGGCGAGAGTTTATCAAAGTTAGAGTTTTGATAAAGCGCTGAAGCAGTGACAGAGACTTTCGTCCAGAAGTCATCGGGATGGTTCGCATCGGCAGCATGGGCTGATACGGCAAATCCAAGGGTTGCAGCCACTGGAAGGGCTAGTAGTTTATGCATGGTTTTCTCCTATTGTTAATTAATCCAGTTTACTCATACATAGAGCAAACGCTACCATAACGCCTCCGACCAGTCCCAGACCAATCAAAGCTTCGAGTAGGTCATAGCCTATCTTTTGCCACAAGCTGTGAGCAACAAAAATTACCATGATTTATCTCCTAAATTTAGGGGGTCCCGTCATATGGTCTACGAATAAATATATTAAAGCTGCTATAACCAAAATACCGGATATCCATAAAG
>JBMZDT010000001.1:0-20065 GCA_049614505.1 Leucothrix sp. | reverse complement strand
AGAACATTAGGGAAAGCAACAACAGTCGCTGACTTTGCTGATATTAATATCCGTAGCAATGCGGATGGTACACAGATTCGTCTTGGCGATATTGCGAACATCATTGACTCATTCGATGAAGGGCCGCAGTACACGACATTTGATGGCAAGCGTGGCGCATCATTAGAGGTGTATCGCGTTGGTGATCAAAATGCCATTGAGCTTTCACAAAAAGTTATTGATTATATCGCTGACAAAAATGACCGCTTACCAGAAAATGTCTCGTTAACCTATTGGCGAGATAACTCTAAAAGTATCCAAGCTCGCTTATCGACACTGGTTAACAGTGCGTTGCAGGGTTGTTTATTAATCTTTTTGCTGCTGTCGCTGTTCTTAAGACCCAAGGTCGCCCTGTGGGTGAGTGTGGGCATCCCAATCAGCTTTATGGGAGCAATGACGCTCATGCCCTACATTGGCGTGACCTATAACCTCATCAGTTTATTTGCGTTTATTGTGGTGTTGGGTATCGTTGTTGATGATGCCATTGTAACAGGCGAGAATATTTACACACACTTACAGCGTGGCGCTGACCCAACTACCGCAGCCATCGCTGGCACACAAGAAGTGTCAGTCCCTGTAACTTTTGGTGTACTTACAACCATGACCGCGTTTGTGCCATTGCTGATGGTTGGCGGTATGCGTGGGCAAATTTTTGCGGTGATTCCCTCAGTCATCATTCCCGTCTTACTGTTTTCTCTGATCGAATCCAAACTGATTCTACCTGCCCACATGAGCTCAGTTTCAGTCCCTGATCCTAATAAGAAAGTGAATATCTTAGCTCGCATTCAGCGCGGCATAGCGGGCAGTTTGGAATGGTTTATTGAGCGTATCTTTTCGCCGTTTCTTGGTGTTGCGCTTAAGCTACGATATTTCATGCTGACACTGTTTATTGCTGCGCTTGCTCTATCGATTTTAAGTGTCACAACAGGCCGTTATAAATTCACTTTTTTCCCACGCATTCAAAGCGAGTATGTTCGCGCTGATCTGACTATGCCTGAAGGTACACCAATTGAGGTAACCGGAAAGCATGTCGACAATATGTTAAAACAGCTGCTCATTCTGCAAGCGAAGTATGTAGAAGCTGAGACTGGGCAAAGTGTTATCCAGCACATTTTAACCACGGTCGGAACGAAAGGAGGCAGTCGCCGCAAGCTTATCAGCGGCAAGTCGAATATTGCCCGCATCCAATTTGAAACGATTCCGCCAGAGTCTCGCACACTACAAGTAAGCAGCCGCCAAATGATTAGAGAATGGCAGCGCATGATTGGTGATATTCCGGGTGCTGAGAGTCTATCATTTCGCGCCGAGTTTGGTCGTGGTGGCCAGCCATTAGCAATCCAGATTAGCGGCAATGACTTTGATCGCCTTTCAGCAGCTTCCGCTGAAATTAAACAGCGTTTAACAGATTATGACGGTTTGTTTGATATCACCGACAGTTTTGAAGGCGGTAAAGACGAAATCCGTATGCAGGTTAAGCCAGAAGCGGAGTTACTTGGGGTTAATGTCACGGGCTTAGGTCAACAGATCCGTAATAGCATTTTTGGCTCTGAAGCCCAAACTGTCCAACGCGGCAGCGAAGATGCCCGTGTGGTTGTCAGGCTGCCGAGGGAAGAACGTTACTCGGTTACTGCACTTGAAAAAATACGCATCCGCACCAGCAGTGGTGACCTTGTCCCCCTATTGGAAATCGCTGATGTTGCCATCGAACAAGGCTTCTCACGGATACGGCGCGTTGATGGACAGCGCGTTTTAGATATCTCAGCGGATGCTGACAAAGAAGCCGTTGATATGCCCCGCATTCAAGAGGAAATGGGGCAATGGTTACCTGAAATCCTACAGGCTTATCCTGACATCACTTACACCTTTGAAGGCGAGTTGAAAGAGCAGTCTGAAGCTTTTAGCAGCCTGAACTATGGACTTATGTTTGCCCTACTCGGCATCTATGGCCTTTTGGCTATCCCATTTCGCTCTTATGTGCAGCCTTTTATCGTGATGGGGGTCATCCCATTTAGTATTATTGGTGCACTACTCGGACACGGCATTATGGGCATGACGCTGAGTATTAGTAGTATACTCGGCATGCTGGCGTTAACGGGTGTCGTGGTTAATGATTCGTTAGTATTAGTTGATTACATCAATCAACGTCGGCGCGATGGAATGGCATTAATGGATGCAGTTAAAAAAGCTGGTGGCGCGCGTTTCAGGCCTATTTTACTCACGTCACTCACCACGTTCGCAGGGCTGTTACCTCTCATGTTTGAGAAAAGTACCCAAGCCCAATTCCTGATTCCAATGGCTGTTAGCTTGGGTTACGGGATTTTATTTGCAACCTTGTTGTCACTAGTACTAGTACCCGTAAGCTACCTCGTATTAGAAGACATCAAACGAATCATCAAGAAAGCAATTCGCTTTGTGTTCCGTATTGAGAAGCCCCAGCAATCAAACTGAAATAGTTAATAATGAAAACAATGTATCGATATCTCTTGAGTGGACTCCTTGCGATCCTCTCCGTATCTGCTCATGCCGCAACCATTGACCTGCACATTATGGCAGGGCAATCCAATATGCAGGGATGGCGCAGTGATGCTAAATTCTACCCAGCCGACCCTCGACAACTAGACCTCAAAATCCCTTTTTATTTTGAAGCCGTTGATTATTCATCCTCGCAGCGTTATTGGGATAATTTACGCCCACAGGAAGGACACTTTTTAAAGGGTCACTTTGGCCCTGAAGTTACTTTTGCCCGTTCGGTCAAAAGCTACGGTTTTAATCCTGCTATTTTTAAATTCAGCTTTGGCAGCAGTAGCATCGAAACCGTTTGGAAAGCACCAGGGCAAAACGGCCTGTATGACCGAATGATTCGTGAATTACGGCAATCGATATCCTTGCTGAAACAAACAGGCAATACTGTCAATATCCGCTCGTTCACTTGGATTCAAGGCGAAACAGACGCATCAAACGATCAGTTAGCTAGTCACTATTACAATAACCTTAAACGCATGCTGCATCACTTTCGAAGGGTGGTCGCAAAGAATCCTAACTTGCCCGTTATTTTGGGCGTTGACGAGCAGCATCCCCATGTAAAGTTACGACCTCAAGTCGTTCACGCCCAACAGCGCCTCTCAAAGGAAAACCGACACACCGCCTATACCAGCATGTACGGATTGGAAAAATCAGATGTGACCCACTTAACCGCCCGTGGCGTCATCCAGCATGGTCAGCGAATTTTTCAAGCCTATTTGAAACTTGCCTACCCACTGAACTTTTAATTGATCTGCCACTTCATTTGGGAACGTTCATTAGCGCGCTGCGTGCTGTTGCAAAATGTCGTTTTATCGAGTTCTGGCTGTAGAAAACGTTGCACCTCATCATTTGCACAAAGAGATGAGGTCAATACAGAGTGTCCGATATTAGGGTATTCGAGGTGGCGGCTATTAGGCAATACCTGAGATAAGTGCCTGCCCCACTCAACGGGTGTTATCGAGTCCAACTCGCCACTTAAGATCAATGTAGGCTTGTCAGTTATCGCACGCTGTCGAAAAGGAAAGCTTGCGGCAGTCAAATCCTTTAACCAGCTCTTACAAACCGCTGGATTAAAAATGCCTTCAGAAGACCAATCCAACATGGGGTATGCTTCTCTGTAAGGCTGTAAGCGCTGACGCAGCAGCAGCATATCGAAACGGCCATTTTCTTTGCACTCCGTTACCAAGTACACAGGCTCACTAAACGGTGCAAACAGCTCAATTTCAAGGTAATTTCGAGCAAGCCTGAGCAGCGCCTCGTTATTGGTATCGCTATCTAAAACCGCAGCAATCGCCGCTGGAACCTGTTTTAACAGCCTAGAATCATAGCTTGCATAATCAAACAGCAATATTAGACGGTGCGCCGTTAAAGAAACAGTTTGGGAAATAAGGTTTGGGTTTTCTCTAGACACTTGTAGCGATAATGGCGATTTTACTAGCTGAAAGAGCGCTTGGCGAAATTGCTCTGATATCTCAGGAAATTGCTTGCGGCAGTCCGCGCTGGCGTCACAATAATCCAGTAGTTTATCGATACCCTTAAAGCCATTTTCCACCATCGTTTCAAAGCCATCAAAGGCAGGCGGGTAAACAGAATCCAGCACTAAAGACGTCACCTTCTCTGGAAAACGCTTTGCCACGGCTAAAGCTAGGCGCGTGCCATAGGAAACACCCATTAACACCCACTGCTTTACACCTAAAAGGTCATGCAAATCAGCAATATCTTCAGCACTGTGATCTGTGCTAATTGCCTGCAAGTGCGTTATATCCGCTGGTTTTTCGGCTAATTGCAGATAGCACCGCTGCATCTGCTGAGCAAAATGCGCCGAATCTTGGGAGGCATTGAGCGGTATTTTCAAGCTAGCCAATCGTGTTTGTTCGCTGTGAGGGCAATCGATAAAGGGCAGGCTTAGCCCTGTACCACGCTGATCATACAGCACAAAATCAATTCCCCAATGTTGGGTTTTGAAGTTTTGTAGCCAATACTGCATAGAATCCGCATCGATATAGGCAGGGCCGCCTGGGCCGCCCGCGATATGCAGCATCGGTGAAGCAGAATTTTTCCAACGTGAAGACCGTATGACAACCACTGGCAGCTTGAATACCACCTTGTCACCCTGCCGAGTAGTCATATAGCCACACTCTGTCCTAACCATCGGATCACCTTCAAACCAGCAGGTGACTGGTTCAAAACGTGCCCCATTGGCCAAACGAGAAGGCTTCAGGCTTAATGAATTCCAATAGAAAAAACCTATGGCAACCACTACAATTGCCACGTAAAGCAGCAATTTAAGTGGTCTTAACAGCCTCATCTATACGCTAGGCATCATAAAAAAGAAAGAATGGTTTTTTCAATATCGGCTTTATTAATCAGCGTTTTATGAGCAATGGGTTTAGTAAACAAAGCTTCAATTTGCTTGGGAATAGCGATCTCTGCTTTAGCGGAGATGTTTTTAAGTGCCTGTAGATCACCTTGTCCTGCATCAGTACCAATGGCTTCAGCGGTTGTCATGGAAAACTTTGTCCACTCTGCTGTTGATGTAATCACCGTGTTAAGTGGCTTGGTACGGCAAAAATCGTACACCTTAATGCAAGTCGCCGTATGTGGGTCCATTAGGTAACCTTGCTTAAAACAGTCCTGAACATAGTTAACTGTTTCTGCATCATCGCACTCATCTGCGGCAAACACAGCGCGTAGCTGCGCTAACTCTTCGGCTGTCAGCTCATAACAGCGCGTCTCATCAAGCTGTTGCATCAGCTCACGTGTGCGTTTTGCGCCATATAAATCAAACAGCACACGCTCCACGTTAGACGCTTTAAGAATATCCATGGCGGGAGAAAGTGTTGGTACCACTTCTGTGTCCCTAAAGTCATAGCGACCATGATTAATCAGCTGAGTTAGTACCTTATTTTTATTCGTTGAAATTAATATTTTTTCAATGGGTAAGCCCATTTTTAATGCGTAATAGCCGCCGAGTGCATTACCAAAATTCCCACTCGGAACCGCTAAGTAAATGGGTGTACCCAGTTCAATTTCATCTTGGCGAACCAGCTCCAAGTAGGCATGAATATGGTAAATTATTTGAAAAATAATGCGTCCAAAATTAACTGAATTAGCTGCTGATAGGTTAATCTCCTTTGCTTTCAGGGTTTCTTTAAACGATTGCGACCCAAGCAACTGTTTTAGCGCAATCTGCGCATCATCAAACACACCCTCAATACCAATGACTGTCAGATTGTCTGCATCTTCTGTAATCATTTGTAAGCGCTGCACATCGGAAGTGCCGCCTTCAGGATACATGCAGGCGACTCGAACCCGATCCTTATTTTTAAAGGTTTCAAGCGCCGCAGGCCCTGTGTCGCCACTGGTTGCAGCCAAGATTAAATAATCTTCATTACGCTGCTTGGCTAGCGCTGAGAGCAACACACCAAATGGCTGTAGCGCCATGTCTTTAAATGCACGCGTTGGACCACGGTACAGCTCACTGACAAATAGATCATCACGAATCTTAGTTAACGGTACGGGATTATTAGCATCATCAAACGTATCGTATAAGTTCAACGCTTCATCGATAACTGATTCTTCCAAATCAATTTCAAAAACCTCTTGCAGCACCGACTTTGCAAGCGTTTTGTAGGAGGACTTTAGATGCCGCTGTAAAAATGCTGTCCCTAGGTCTGGCAAATACTCTGGTGCATAAATTCCACCATAAGATGCAATTGGCCCTAGGATAGCATCCGAGAAATTAACTTTCAGCGGGTGATGCGCCTGTGAATCATTTCCACGCGTTTCAATAAATTTCATGCCTGCCCTGACTACATTGATCAATTATCTAATTTTAATTATAACATGCTAGCGAATGATATTAGCCCAAGCTATCTACCCGTATACGCGTCACTTGACCCGTAACGATATCCAGTGCTTCTATTTTAGCAATGGCTTCATTCATTTCGCCCTCATTAACTACCTTGGTTAGGAGAATGATGGTGGCTGTATTTGAATTATCTTCTGCTGATGGCTTTTGAATAAAGGCTTCAATGCTAATATTGCCATCACCCAAAATTTGCGTAATCGTTGCCAGCACACCAGACTGATCTAACGCCGTCAAGCGTAGATAGTTAGCTGTTTGAATCGACTCAACAGGCAGTACTGGCGCATCCGACAGCGCATCGGCTTGGAATGCCAAATGCGGCACGCGATTCTCAGGATCAGAGGTTAGCGCGCGCGTAATGTCAACAATATCGGCCACGACGGCAGAGGCGGTGGGTTCTCCGCCAGCACCCGCACCATAGTACAACGTTGGGCCGACAGCATCGCCATTCACCAAAACAGCATTCATTACCCCATCAACATTGGCGATTAATTGCGTTTTAGGAATCAAGGTAGGATGAACCCGCTGCTCTACGCCGTGCTCTGTCTGCTTAGCGATACCAAGGTGCTTGATGTTGTAGCCAAGCTCTGAGGCAAAATCGACATCTTCTGTAGATATTTTTGAAATGCCTTCAAGATAGGTCTTATCAAACTGCAGCGGGATACCGAAGGCAATGGATGAGAGAATCGCTAATTTGTGGCCAGCATCAACGCCTTCCACATCAAACGTTGGGTCCGCTTCTGCATACCCTAAGGCCTGCGCTTCTGCTAAGACATCTTGAAAATCCCTGCCTTTATCCCGCATTTCTGTGAGGATAAAGTTGCCTGTGCCATTGATAATGCCGGCTAACCAGTTAATCTTGTTAGCAGAAAGGCCTTCACGCAGGGCTTTGATAATTGGAATACCGCCTGCTACCGCAGACTCAAATGCTACCAATACCCCTTTTTCTTGGGCGTGAGCAAAGATCTCATTACCATGCACGGCTATTAACGCTTTGTTAGCCGTCACGACGTGTTTACCGTTACTAATTGCCTGCATCACTAAGCTTTTCGCTGGCTCATCGCCACCATATAGCTCAACAACGATGGAAATATCTGGATCATTAACCACATCAAAGGGATCGCTGGTAATGCGGCTATCCTTAAGGCCTAGCCCTGCTGGCAATTCTGTCTTTGAGGTTGAAACAAAATCAATCACAATGCCTCTGCCTGCGCGGCGAGCAATTTCTTCAGCATTGCGTTTTAATACAGTGGCTGTGCCGCTTCCGACAGTCCCTAAACCTAGTACACCAACCTTCACAGGAGTCATTGAATTTACCTTACCTCAACAAAACTTCAAGATGGCAGCCAGCAACTGATTGAGTCACACTGCTCTGCCTTAAAAATAGCGTCGAGTATAAAGTAAGCCTCTTGCCTTGGCTACGGCTTAAGGCTTTATGAGCTCTGCAAAAATAGCTCGCTACTGCCCCCTTCCATTTCTAAGATACGGCGTAGGCGCTTCAAGGCATCCAGCTGGATCTGGCGGACTCGCTCTCTGGTGATTTGTAACTCTTTACCTACCTGCTCTAACGTCGAATGATCATGACCATGTAAGCCAAACCGCCTAACAATCACTTCTTGCTGTTTTGTTTCAAGCTGGCCTAACCAAGTATCCACTGCGTGACTAATGTCGTTATTCATCGCCACTTCATCAGGGCCCTTGACTGTTTTAGTTGAAACAAAGTCCATCACCTGCGTTTCAGAGTCACCAATTTGATAATCTAATGACGTGATATAGTCCGTGTGGCGCAGTAAGTGCTGTATTTCATTTTCACTTTTTCCCATTGCTTCAGCCAACTGCTGCAAACTGGGTTGCTTACCTAACTTCTGCCCCAGTTTAGCTCGGGTACGCAGACAGCTATTTAACGCTTTACTCACATGAATCGGCAGGCGAATCGTTCTGGACTGATTCATGAGCCCTCGCTCAATACTTTGTCGAATCCACCACGTTGCATAGGTCGAAAAACGAAAACCACGCTCAGGATCAAACTTCTCTACCGCATGAATTAATCCCAAATTTCCTTCTTCAATGAGATCAGACAGGCTCAAACCTCTGTTTAGATAACGTCGAGCGATTTTTACAACCAGCCTTAAGTTCGAAGTAATCATTTTCTTTCTGGCTAGGTCATCATTCTGCTGAACCAAGCGCCCGTAGTAGAGCTCCTCTTTGGCAGTTAACAGTGGATTAGACTCAATATCTTTTAGATACAGCTGTAAAGCATCAAATTGGCGCTTACCCGTACTGCTAAAACGCTGCTCGCTGACACCTTGGCGTTCACTGGGCCGGTCAGATGGGGTCTTTCGATTTACTCCAAGCATAATCACACTCTCTCTCAACTTTTTTGGGGGGTAGGTAAAGCCTCTCTGGCCTCCCTATATTTCTCATTATTATTTTATTATGGCTGAACAATATCATATAAGTTCAATACCCGATCTACCTAGAACTAGTCAGGACAAGCGCACAAGATCATCTGATAAGCGGTTTTATCAACTGTTTTTAGCTAACAGCGATGTAACAATTGCCTAATTTTGAATGTTTTGTATTGCGATAATTACTGTGTATTATTAACACTTTATTATCGTTTAACGGATTTCAATTATGCGCTGGAAAGGTCGGGCACAAAGCAAAAATATCGAAGATCGCCGCCGAGGTGCTGGCGGAAATGGACAAAGAAAACCCTCTAGCGGTGGCATGAAAGTGGGTGGCATTGGTTTCTTTGTGATGTTGCTAATTTTCTTATTCACGGGTCAGGGCCAAAATTTCATGGATATGATGGGGAGTGGCAGCCCACAAACAGGTTCTGACAATACTAGTGTGAGTCGTCAAGGAACAACAAACGCGGCTAATGATCAGGGTCGTGAGTTTATCAGCGTTGTACTTAAGGACACTGAAAACGTGTGGAACCCTATTTTTCAGCAATCTGGCTTACGCTACGAAGAGCCCAAAGTCGTTTTATTTGAAGACCAGGTACGGTCTGCCTGTGGTTTAACCTCTTCCGCTACGGGCCCATTTTATTGCCCTGGTGATAAAAAAGTGTACCTAGACCTTGGATTCTTTAGTCAGCTCAGACAAATGGGCGTGGTTGGGGATTTTGCACAAGCCTATGTCGTTGCTCATGAAGTTGGCCACCATGTACAAAAAATCCAAGGCATCTCAGATAAGATCATGCGTATGCAGCGCCAAACCAGCAAAGTGCAAGCCAACAAACTGTCCGTTTTATTAGAACTTCAGGCGGACTGTTATGCAGGCATCTGGGCGAGGCAGCAAGCCAAATACAACTTACTAGAAGACGGTGATATTGAAGAAGCAATTAACGCTGCTGGCAATATTGGGGATGACCGTATGCAGAAGCGTGCTGGACAATATGTTAATCCTGACGGTTTCACACACGGCTCATCAGCACAACGTGTTAAATGGCTAAAGAAAGGAATGCTTAGCGGGCAAGTTGGGGAGTGCAATACGTTCTCAGGCCTGCGTTAATTAATGTCCTAAAATCAATCATTAAAACTGAATGGCTAACTGAATATCACGTTCAGTTAGCCACTTTTTCAGAAGATTTTTTGGTAAAAAACTCAAAATAAGATTATCTTAAAGATCGTTAATGAATAACCTAAGCCATTGATTTAAAAAATTAAATTCATTTATATGTCTTATTTTTATTAATCAATTTTTAATATTAGAGAATAGTGATTAATGTTCAGGTTGGATTCAGCCAATTCCACTTAATCTATACACGTCTTCAAGATGAGTTGCTTTTCTCGGGGTTTGTGGTAGCAACTTTACTTGTATACGAATTTGATATTAAAAATAAGTACGACGCTGTTAATGACACTCAACAGCATATCACAAATCGTAGACACGTTGGAGACATTCAAGGTGATGCTCGTAACTGACAATGATTGGGGAGTCGGTTTGCTGGTAGCAAAAACTTGAAAAGGTAGTCAGGAATTTACGGGGGTATAGTTCTGACACTCAAGCCTTTATTGGCTTGTTATGCGCCTTACTTTTTAAAGGCGAGCTTTTAAAAGCTCGCCTTTTTTATTTTCTACCTACCACAGATAATTCAAAAAATTCAATGATTTGAAGCAGATTCACTTGATTAGCACCCACTAAGGGCATATATATAGACCTGACTACCACAAGGAATTTCTTATGCCAAAAGCTATGCAACGAGCCATTGGGTTCATTCTGCTGTCAGCAACTGTTGGACTTGTTTCATTTCAAGCATTTCTTCACGTGCTTTAGGAGACCTCGGAATGTCAAAAGCAAAACGCTATCTCCCTGACGACGCAGCAACTAATGACTTTAAAATGGGATTGAAAGGCATTTTACTCTTCATTATGCCCGTGCCCGTTTTAGTAGCAGCCATTATCTCGTTAGTCGGTGGCGAATTTTGGTCAACCATTATTAACGGCGCAGCATTTACAGGGTTCATGTTGTCAGCGATCATTGCAAGGCATGGGTTCAAAATTGAACAACTGTACCATTCTAGAAAGCTTGCATTAGCGCCAACCACACCCTTCAAAACCATTTCAGCCCTACTACTTTCCATAACCACAGGCTTAACAGCTTATCTGGCAACGGCTAACTATGGCCTGTTTAGTAGTATCTTGATTGGGGGTGCTACCCTACTTGCTTATTACCTATGGTATGGTCTTGACCCTCGCCGCGACAAAACAGGTAATATCGGCTTGGGCGTCACCGCTGAGGAAGTCTTTGAAGCGCTAGAAGCAGCGAATATCAAGATTGATGCCATCGAAAATGCCCGCACCCAAATCAGTAATGTTGCATTTGATCAGCATCTGGATCGGATTATCGATAAAGCACGTAACATTATTACGCTCATCGAAAGCGAACCTAACGACCTACCCCGTGCCAGAAAATTCTTAAAAGTGTATTTGGACGGCACGAAACGCGTCACTGAAAGTTACGCTAAAACACATCGCAATGACGCGACAACGGTCGAACTAGACACTAATTTCTCAAATGTTCTCAACTCAATTGAAAGTACTTTTGATGAACAGCATGAAAAGCTTAAAAGACAGGATCAATTTGATCTTGATGTAAACATTGAAGTACTGGAAACTCAGCTCAAGCGCGAAGGCATCGTTTAAACTCATATTATAATAATTATCGCCCCTACAACGAATTTAAGGAATCACATATGTCTGACAACCCATCTAATACTGTTCAAACGGCTACCAAAACAGCGGCTCCTACTGTCGCGATTATCCCAGGTACCGAGATTGTTCCAGCAAAGCCCATGAACCAAGAGATTGTCGCGTACAACCAAGTTGATGCACAAGAAAAGCAGGCGTTGGATCAAATTATTCAAGAGATTGACACCAACGACCGTAGCAGTATTGTGTTCTTTGGCAGCAAAGCCCAAGAGCAGATGAGTTCGATTTCTGAAAACATGTTAGAAGGCGTACGCAATAAAGACCTAGGTGGGGCCAGTTCATCTTTAAATGATATGGTACTTGCCATTAAAGGCTTTGACGTTGATGAGCTAAACCCAAACAAAAAGCTAGGGTTCTGGGCACGTTTATTTGGTAAAGCAAAGCCTGTCGCTCAGTTCTTAAGTAAATATGATGATGTCAGAAAACAGATCAGTGACATTACTGATCACATGGAAGAGCACAAAACACAGCTGTTAACGGATGTCATTTCTCTGGACAAGCTGTACGAAGCCAATCTGGATTATTTTCACAAGCTCGAGCTCTACATTTCTGCGGGTGAAGAAAAGCTGCGGATGATGAATGAAGTTGAAATACCCTCTGTTGAGCAGCAAGCTGTCGATGACAGTGAAAACATGCTGGCAGCCCAAGCGCTTAGAGATTTAAGAAGTGCGAGGGATGACCTAGAGCGCCGCGTACATGATTTGCACTTAACACGCCAAGTCGCGATGCAAAGCTTACCGAGCATTCGACTGGTTCAGGAAAATGACAAAACGCTCATCAATAAGATTAACTCAACGCTGATTAACACGGTTCCGCTGTGGAAGAATCAGTTAGCACAAGCCGTTACCATCTTCCGCATGAGTGATGCGGCTGAGACGGTTAAAAAGGCAACTGATTTAACCAATGACTTGCTTGAGTCCAATGCCACTAATCTGCGAAATGCCAACGTTGAAGTACGCAAGCAAATGGAACGTGGCGTCTTTGATATTGAATCAGTACGTAAAGCAAATGAAGAGCTGATTGGCACGATTAACGACAGCCTTGAGATTGCTGAAGAAGGCCGCTCCAAACGTCAGGAAGCAGCCAAGGAATTGCAGACACTTGAAAGCGAACTAAGACAGGCGCTAATGTCAGCTAAAGCGCGTAAAGAAGCTCACGATGCTGCGCCAAGTGCGGCCTCTTAAAGGAGTAGAGACATGGGATTATGGGATAAAGTATTTGGTGAATTCGTTGATATTATTGAGTGGACAGATGACTCTAACGACACCATGGTGTATCGATTTGAACGCTATGACAATGAGATTAAATACGGCGCTAAACTAACCGTTCGTGAATCTCAAATGGCCGTTTTTGTCAATGAAGGCGAAATAGCTGATGTACTTAGTCCAGGCATGTATGAACTGGAAACACGTAACTTGCCAGTGCTATCGACGCTACAACACTGGGATCATGGCTTCTCTAGCCCTTTTAAGGCAGAGGTCTATTTCTTTAACACCCGCCAATTCACCGATCTTAAGTGGGGTACAAAAAACCCGATTATGATGCGTGACCCTGAGTTTGACATGGTCAGACTCAGGACGTTTGGTACCTACAATGTGCGCATTACAGACCCTAAAACCTTTATTAACGAGGTGATGGGAACCGATGGGCATTTCACCGTTGATGAAATCAGTGATCAACTGAGGGATATTATCACCGCGCGCTACGCCACCATTCTTGGCAAGCTCAACGTTCCGGTGCTGGATTTAGCCTCTAACTACGACACCTTAAGTGACTACATCACTGACAAGATTTCGTCTGAGTTTAGTCAATATGGCCTTGAGCTCACCAAGGTGTTAGTTGAAAACATTTCCCTACCGCCTGAGGTAGAAACTGCACTAGATAAACGTACTAGCATGGGCGTTACAGGGGATTTAGATAAGTACCTAAAGTACAGTGCAGCGGAAGCTCTACAATCTGGTAATTCATCGACCGCATCTTCAGCGATTGAAATGGGCATTGGTCTATCAATGGCGCAAAATATGACACAGCAAGCGCAGACTGCACCTGCTGCCGCTCCACCCAGTGCACCACCGCCATTACCGCATGAACAACAGTGGCACGTGGCCATTGATAAACAGGCAGCAGGGCCTTTTGGCTATGCTGAACTGGTCAAACTAGCACAACAAGGCTCACTCACAACCGCAAGCTTGGCATGGTCATCAGGCATGGATAATTGGGAGAGTGCGGGCGACATTGACTATCTTAACGATATCATCAACAGTGGGCAAAGCACGCCGCCGCCAATACCCAGCTAACGATTCATACCAATGGACAATAACCAATCGCACTTTCCCTGCGAACGTTGCGGCTCTGACTTAGTTTATTCGCCAGAACACCAGTCGCTTAAATGCGAACACTGTGGATTTGAAAACGAAGTGCCAATCACCTTCACGCCGATACGTGAATATGATCTTAAACAGGCCCTGCGTGAATTAGACGAGTTACGGCGAACAGGCCAGTTAAAGCAGGTTGATGTGATTAAGTGCCCTTCCTGCGCCGCTCGCTTTCGTTTAGGCGATAACGAGCACGCAGGTGGCTGTCCATTTTGTGGCACACCAGTCATTACAGACACCGAGCAGAGCCGTCCTATACGGCCGCGCTCGTTACTACCATTTGCAATCACCCATGATCAAGCCTTAGATATCTTTGATCAATGGATGAAATCACGCTGGTTCGCTCCATCATCACTTAACTCTCGAGCAAAGCGTAACGACAAACTGACTGGCGTTTACCTCCCGTATTGGACATATGACAGCGCAACCCAGACTTACTATCAAGGTCAGCGCGGGACGATTTATTATGAGCGCCAAGTCGTTAATGCCAGAGTCAATGGGCGTAATGTGCGCCAAGTTCGGCAAGTTGCCCGAATTCGCTGGAATCCGACCTCTGGTCACGTTAGCAGGCATTTTGATGATGTATTGATTGGCGCCAGTAAAACCTTACCGCGTACTATTATTGACAATTTAGCCCCTTGGGATCTTAATAAACTAGTGCCCTACTCTGAGGCTTACCTTAGCGGCTTTCGCAGTGAAATTTACCAAATCACCGTCGACGAAGGGTTTCTGCGTGCGCAGCAAATTATGGACTACACCATCCGTAATGATATCCGCCGTGATATTGGTGGGGATCAACAACGCATTAATCACCTATCAACTGAGCACGACGATACAACCTACAAACACCTACTGCTACCCATTTGGTCAGCGGCTTTTCAGTATCGCAACAAAACGTATCGCTATGTCATTAATGGCCGCACCGGCAAAATTCACGGGGAACGTCCGTACAGCATAGTCAAAATTGCTTCAGCGGCAGCGCTTGCTGCATCAATTGCAGGCGGTGGTGCTTATATTGTAGACAAAAATGGAGGGTTTGATCATATGAATATTCAGTACTCTCTGGGCTATGAGTTACCAGATAACCGTCAATACTTCCCTGATTTTGGTAACCTTCCTCAGCAAATCCCACGCTTTTAATTGATACAAACTTGACAAGATTGTTATTATCTATGGGCTTTGATATCTTAACCACTCTTTATAAAAACAACGTATATTGCCGGTGGATAGATTGAATAAGAACAACCTCTGGATAGTCATCGGAAGCTTTTTCCCTATTGCCTTGCAAGCCTATACTGAGTTACCTGTTTGCCTAGCACCCAAGGAAACCCAGCTGGCCAAAACCATTACCCAATCCCCTACACTCAATGCCATTTATGTCGAAGCAGATGGGGGCAGTCTTAACCGCCAAGGCCTGTCAGAACTTGAAGGTGGCGTGATTATTCAGCGCAACCAGCAGCGCCTTAATGCCGACAAAGCCAGTTTTGACAGCAAGAAAAATCAGGTTAAGGCCAGCGGCAATGTGCTCCTAAGCACAGATACCACCTCTTTTAGTAGCGATAGCATTGACTACGACTTGGTTAATCAACGTGGAATCATCAATAACGCGCAATATCAAGTCAAAGGCTCACATATTAACGGCCGCAGTAGCCGTATTGAGCAGAAAAGCCGAGATGAATTGGCACTGGCCGATGCTACTTATACCACCTGCCCAGCACTGGATCCTAGCTGGCACATTGCCTCTGGTGAAATCAATATTAACCAAGCCACACAAGTTGGCACGGCTAAAAAGGTCACGTTGCGAGTGGCTGATATTCCCATTTTTTATTTCCCGTGGATTAGCTTTCCACTGAACAATCCCTTTACTGGGAAAACTAAACGCAAAACGGGTTTTTTGCTGCCTGAAATTGGTGTGACCGACCAGTCAGGCTACGAGATAACGATCCCTTATTATTTTAATTTGGCCCCTAATTATGACGCAACAGTCTACGTAACGCCGCTTTCAGAGCGTGGGTTACGAGTCAAAACCATCGGGCGGTTTATGACAGCAAAAAGCCGGGGTGAATTAGATTATAGTTTTATTCCCAGCGACAACGCGTTGAATGATGAATACCGCGATTATTTTAAACTGTCTTATCAACGCAATCTGGGTAAACGACGCACCCTAACCATTAAAGCAGAGGGGGTTTCTGATGATGAATACCTTGATGATTTAAGTGATTCCTTATCTATTTCCTCAACATCAGCACTGGAACGCACCATTCGCTATGACGTAGGCAGCAAAAACTGGGACTTCAGCTTAACGGCACTGGATTATCAAGTACTTGATGCCAATGCCCAGCCCTACGCCAAACTGCCAGAGCTGACATTTAACTATCAATCCCCTCATCAATACAACGGTTTGGATCTGTCGTTAAATGCTGAAGCAACGTACTTTGAAGGGTCTGCTAACCCAACTGGGCTGAGGCTTGATGTGGGCCTTAAAGCCTCCAAACGCTTTGGCAATGATGCTTGGTATTTCAAACCGACGGTAAGTTATCAAGCTACTCAGTACTCACTACAAAACAATGCCACAGGCAATAGCATTGGCCGTGGCTTGCCAACAGTCACTTTAGACAGTGGGTTGTTCTTTGAGCGTAACCTTAGCAGTTCGCTCACTCAAACGCTGGAACCTCGCTTGTTTTACACACTGACACCCTATAAAGATCAGAGTGATATTCCTATTTTTGACAGTGCAAGAACAGACTTTTCAACCAGTAACCAACTCTTTGAAGCCAACCGATTCACAGGTAAAGACCGCATTGCTGATGCCAATCAACTCACTCTCGCGTTAACGAGCCGCATTCAAAACACCAAAACGGGCAATGAATTATTCAAAGCCAGTGTTGGGCAAATTTTCTATTTTGATGATCGACAGGTGACGCTGCCAGGCGACAATCCCTTGACGGATAAAAGCTCTGAATTTGCCTTTGAATTAAGCACTCACCTTAATAAAAACACACGCTTTGCCACGACGGCTTTCTGGGACCCTAACACCTCAGATTGGGCTTCTACAGAGGCACGCATTAATTATTTAGATGATAAAAAGCGCATTTTGAATATCAATTATCAGCACATACCGAGCCAGGTATCAGAAATTGACACATCGTTCTCGTTACCCATTACCAAAAAATGGGGCTTAATTGGCAAACTCGACTATGATTTATCTAACGATAGGGTGCTGGAGCAATTAGCAGGGATTGAGTTTGAAGACTGCTGTTTAGCCTCACGCTTGGTTGCACGACGCTACCTGACCACCGATAATGTCAGTTATGATGACGCACTGTTTTTTGAATTTAACCTCAAAGGCCTCGGCAGTATCAGTACCGGTGTAAATGCCATACTCAAGGAAAATATTTATGGATATGAATAAAACCACAGATCGCATGACCCAAATAATAAAACCTGCGACGTGGCTTGCAGCGGCCTTACTTAGCCTATCTGCAACAGCAGCTTTTAGTGCTGACGCATCGCTTGATCGTGTGGTAGCCGTTGTTAATAAGGACATTATTTTATCTAGCGAGGTACAGCAGGTTGCACGTCGCTTACAGGTATCTGGCAGTAAAGAAACAGATAACACGGTGTTGCTGAAACAGGCATTGGAAAGCTTAGTCTCTGAACGCTTACAGTTACAGGCTGCCAAGCGGGTTGGAATTAACCCAAATGCTGCCAGCTTAGACAGAGCAGTTAACAGTGTTGCAGCCCGTAACAACCTGAATCTTGACCAGTTTAAACAGGCCCTAAAAAACCAAGGCATTGATTATGCGGGATTTCGCGAGACGATTGCTTCTCAGCTGATTATCAATAGTCTGAAGCAGCGCAGATCGACTCGAAATAATGAAGTGACTGAGCAAGATGTAAGTGACCTCATTACTGCTGAAGCTAGGCAAATCACCGCTAAAAGAAGCTACCATATTCAAGACATCCTGATACCCAAACCTGCGAGTGCAGATACCGCCAGCTACAATCAAGCGAAGCGTCGCGCAATTGCTTTGAGAAAATCAGCGCTGAGTAATCCAGACTTTATGAAGACTAGCCAGGCCAATAGCACAGCCAGTGATTTAGGTTGGAAATCGTCTGACAGTTTATCATTCGTTTATCTCGCCGAATTAACAAAGCTTGAGCCAGGGCAAATTTCTGATGTAATTACTGACGCACGCGGCTTTCATATCCTAAAGCTTGTTGATCAGCGAGGTGGTAAAAGCCTCACCTCTCAACAAGTAAGGGTTAGACATATATTGGTTGCTAATAGCGAACCCAATGCCAACGCTAAAATCAACTCACTGCGCCAGCAACTCATACAAGGCGCTGACTTTGGAAATTTAGCCAAGGCCAACTCTGATGATACTGGCAGCGCGGTTAATAGTGGCGATCTTGGTTGGAGTGACTCAAAACGCTATGTACCTCAATTTGCCAAAGCCTCTGAAACATTAGCGTTGAATACCCTGAGCCCGGTAATTAAAACTAAGTTTGGTTATCATGTCTTAGAGGTGTTAGATCGACGCGAGATTGACGCGAGTCGACGGGCATTGGAGACTCAGGCCCGCCAACTAATCTTAAATAAAAAACAAGAACAAGACTACGATGCTTGGGTTCAAGGCCTGCGTAGCACTGCATTCATTGAGTATAAATAAGCCATGACACTTCCTCGACTCGCTATCTGTTGCGGTGAACCTGCGGGCATTGGGATCGACCTGTTGCTTCAGTTATCACAGCACACGATTGCCGCACAGTGCATTGTCATTGCTGATGCTCACGTTATCCAGCAAAGAGCCGAGATGCTCAATCACGTAGTCACCATTGCGGCTTATGATGAGGATCTTGCTCGATTGCCAGCCAGTCCAGATCAATTAATCGTACTCGACATTCAATGCGCTGAAGCGGTTCAACCTGGCGTACTAAACAAAGCGAATGCCCATTATGTGCTTGAAACGCTAGATCGAGCTACTTCTGGCTGCCTCAGTGGCGAGTTTGATGCAATGGTTACCTTACCGCTGCATAAAGGTGTAATCAACGATGCGGGGATTCCATTTAGCGGGCATACCGAGTATTTAGCAGGGCTCACCCAGTCACCCATGCCCGTTATGATGCTGGCCGCTGGTAAATTTAGGGTCGCACTGGCCACTACCCATTTACCGTTAAAAGCAGTCAGTGCAGCCATTACTAAACAATCTTTAACGGATGTACTGACCGTTCTGCACAATGACTTGCTAAGCAAGTTTGGCCTAACCAATCCCAAGATTTATATCTGTGGTCTAAATCCTCACGCAGGTGAAGGCGGGCACTTAGGCATGGAAGAAATTGAGACGATCACCCCAACGGTTGAGACTCTCAATGCGTCAGGAATGAATCTAGTGGGGCCACTACCTGCTGATACCTTGTTCACTGAAAAATACCTTGCTGATGCCGATGCGGTGCTAGCAATGTTCCATGATCAAGGGCTTCCCGTATTAAAGCATGCAAGTTTTGGCGAAGCCATCAACATCACACTCGGTTTACCCATTATTAGAACCTCTGTTGATCATGGAACGGCATTGGATTTAGTTGGCCACGGCATTGCTGACGCGGGGAGTTTTCAGGCGGCCGTGCAAAGTGCTATTGAACTAAGCCAAGCTAAAGTAACCTAATTGCATTCCCACAGATATTGACGTCTTTTATTTGTTACGTCCGGTAAATTGTCTGCACCAAGTGATAGCCAAACTTAGTTTTAATTGGCCCATGCACTGTCAAAACAGGCTTTTTAAACACCACGTTATCTATTGCTTTCACCATTTTACCTGGCGCAAACTCGCCTAAATCACCGCCCTTGCCTGCACTATTACACGCTGAATGTTGCTTTGCCAACGTCGCAAAATCATCGCCATCAGCTAACTGCTGCTTCAGCGTTTCCGCCGCTTCTTTGGTTTTGACTAAAATATGTCTGGCATTGGCTAACGGCATGGCTACTCACTCAAAATTAGTTAAATCTAAAAACAGACGCTTGGATAGAATGCTGAGCGCTA